>DASYKU010000065.1 GCA_035995165.1 Mycobacteriales bacterium | reverse complement strand
GCGTCCTGGCTGGCCTCCTGAAGCACGCCGTCCCGGGCGCGTCGCGGACCGGGCGGGACCGCGGCCTCATGCGGTCACCGGTCAGCCAGACCTTGATGACGAGTCGCAAGCCGGCCGGCGCCCTGACCTCCGACGCACGCTCATGCCGCACTGCGCGCGGGACGCGCGTCCATGCCGCTGCTCTCTCGCCGCGAGGCCGGGGGAAAGCTGCTGCGGGTGCAGTGCCCGCCGCGTCGCCTCAGCGGATCTCCACCTGCGACGTTGTCAGCTGGGCACAACGAGAGTCCAGTTCGGCGTAGTCGTCACCGTGCTCGCTCAGGAACCGTTGCCACGAATCGGTATCCGAGAATCGGTCCACAGTCAGGTAGCGGGCGGGCTGGTCGACTCCGCGATACAGATCAGTGCTCACATGGCCGGTGCTTCGAGCGAACAACTGCGCCCAGGCGCCGGCCGAGCCGTACAGCCGCTCGAACTCCGCCTCACGGCCGGGAACCACCCCGTACTCCCAGACACGCACCAGCATTACAGCTCCGATCGGTCGGAGGCGAGCCATCCTGGCATCCGCCTCGCTCGGACGCGCGACCATGCCGCTGGTCGCGCCGGAGTTCGTGTCCGTGCCGTGGCCGACCGTGCGAGTCTGGTTCGGTGGCGATCACCGTTCAGGCGGTAAGCGCGGAGTCGTTCGATGATGTCCAGTTGGTGCTGGGCGCGCGGGGGCAGGCCGCGCACTGCCAGTGCCAGGGTTACCGGCTGGGCTGGCACGCGCAGCACTCCGACGATGTCCAGGGTCGCCGCGAGCTGCTGCGCGACCAGGTGATCGAGGGGTATGGGCTGGTCGCTCACCTCGACGGCGAGCCGGTGGGGTGGTGCTCGCTTGCGCCGCGCAGGGACTACCGGTACCTGCGCCAGACGACGTGGAGGGGGCGCGGTGAGGACAAGGACGATCCGGGCGTCTGGGCGGTGACCTGCTTGGTGACGCGGGCCGGCCACCGTCGGCAGGGGGTCAGCCGGGCGCTGGTGGCGGCCACTGTCGATCTGCCCCGTCGGCGCGGCGCGCGGGCCGTCGAGGCGTATCCGATGAAGCCGGAGCCCGGTAAGGAGGTGCCGTGGGGCGAGATGCACGTCGGTGCGCTCACTTCGTTTCTCGCCGCCGGCTATCGGGTCGTACACACGCCCTCGCTGCGGCGCGTCGTCGTACGCCACGAGTTCTGACCGGCGCTGTTCGGGTCGCCGCATCCGGCTCGGCAGCCTCGACCGAGGCGCCTGCTGGCCTCCTTGACCGGAACCTCGCCGCGCTGACGCCGTACGGACGCTCATCCCGCAAGTCGGGCGCGGGTGGCAGGCCCCTGCGGCCGACTACTCGGGACGGACCTCGTGCAGGATGCGGTCCGCGATTCGGGAGGTCGGCTGCCGGCCGTCGAGTACGAATGCTCCCGCGGCTTTCATCTCCTGCTCGAACACCGGTCGGCCACGGATGATCTGGGCTCGCTGGGCCGCGTTGCGGTGGGCGTTGGCGGCGGTGTCGAGCCGGGCGAGCTGCGTCGTGTCGTCCAACGTCAGTAGGAACACCAGCTCGAAGCAGTCGAGCATCTCGCGTTGGTTCACCGCGATCCCACAGAGGAAGACGGGGCGCCCGGCGATCGTGCGGGCCTGGATGGCGTCTTTCAGGCGGCTCCTGCGCCAGACCCACCGGTGCTTCTGCAGCCACTCGTCCGTCGGGTCCTCGGGCTGGCCGACGGCAAGGCCCTCGGACGTCTCCCAGCCGGCGACCTCGTCGGTGTCGAGAGCCGCGAAACCCCGCCTGGTCAGCTCTGACGCGACAGTCGTCTTGCCGGACCCTGGGTTCCCCAGTGACCAAGAAGGCGGGCACCCCGACCCCCTGTCCGCTGCGTCGCCTGCCCGTGGGGACCCGGAAATTCACATCATCGACCTGTCAAGCCGGGAAGTGCTTTCAGAATGGCCTGCCAAGTTCAGTTGGTCACCGAATGGCGAGTACCTCTCCGCACCCGGTTTCGAGGAACAGATCTGGAAGATCGATCCCGCGACGGGATGAAAGATCTCTGCCGCGAGCGAGACTCCGATTGCCGCTGAAGCGTTGCCAACCAGTGGCTCGAACGCAGCGTAACCCTGCCCTCGGTGGTCCCGCGGCAGCCGGCACACCATCGTCTGGCAATTCCGGTTCGCCGGCTCCGGCGAGCCTGATCCGTCATCATCACAGCGGATCGGGCGCGCGCCGGCGGTCCGCGAGCAGGAGGCGGGTTCGCTCGGCCAGAGCCGGGGGCACGTTGTCACCGAGGAGCTCGATCGTCGACCGGACCTGGTCCGCGCGGAGCGCGGCCTCCTCGGCCCGTCCGCTGTTCCGCAGGAGCTCGGTGAGATTGATCAGGGCCTCGGCGGCGGACGGGACGTCGTCCAGCTCGCCAAGGATGTCGGCGGCCAGCCGGTAGTGCTCGATCGCGTCGCCCCGCCGGCCCAGGACGCGTAGCGCATCACCGAGGTCCAGGTGGATCTCGCCGAGGTACTGGTCGTCCCCGAGGTGTTCGCGCAGCGTCAGCGCGCGGCGCTGTGAGTCGAGGGCGGCCTCCGGCTGCCCGATGGCGAGCTGGACCTTGCCGAGGTTGTTGAGGGAGACACTCTGCCCGTTGGTGTCGCCGTCCTCGCGGCAGATCAGCTGGTCCTGTTCGTAGCAGTCGATGGCCAGCTCGTACCGGCCGATCCGGCGGTAGGCCTCGCCCAGGTTGTTCAGCAGCTGCGCCTGGCCGTTGCGGTCGCCGGTCCGGCGGCGGATCCGCAGGGCGCGCTTGAACGAGGAGACGGCGAGGTCGTGCTGGTCGAGCTGGGCCGCGGTGATCCCGATCGAGTTGAGGACCCACGCCTCACCCTCCGGATCGCCGAGACGCCGGACCGCGTCGAGGGCCACGGTCAACGCCTTCATGTATTCGGCCCAGTCCTTGTGCAGCTTGTAATAGCTGAAGAACGCGACCGGGAGCTTCCAGGCGACGCTGCCGAGGTCGAGCCGGGCGGCGAGACCGCAGATCGACGGGATGTTGGGGTGCTCGCTCTCGCACCAGGCCAGCGCGTCCTCGTACGTGGTGAAGCGCGTGGACGGATCCGCCGGTGCCGGCAACACGTGGCTGCGCAGCGGCATCAGGATGCGGTCGGCCGCATCCGCGGTGCGCAGATACCACTCCAGCAACCGCTCCAGTGCCCGGACCTGCTCGTCGCGCGAGGTGTCCTCGGCCAGCCGCTCGGCGGCGAACAGCCGGAGCAGGTCGTGCAGCTGGAAGCGACCGGGGCGGTGCTCCTGCACCAGATGGGCGTCCACGAGCGTCCGCATGGCCGATCGCGTCGCCGGCGCGTCGAGCCCGCTGAGGGCGCTGACGGCGGGCAGGCCGATGTCGACCCCGACGGATGTCCCGAGGAGGCGGAAGACCCGGGCCGCCGCGACCGGCAGCGTCCGGTAGGACCATGAGAACACCCCGCGGAGGTCGGCGCTCAGCTCGCCGGCGTTCAGCGCGTCCAGCCGGGTCGCGGCGTCGCCGAGCTCGTCGGCGACCGCGGCCAGCGGGAAGGCGGGATTCGTGGCGGCCCGTGCCGCCACGATGCTGAGCGCCAGCGGGAGGCCGGCGCAGCGCTCAAGAAGCATCGCGACCGCGGCGGGTTCGGCGTCGACCCGGGCCCGTCCGAGGTGCCCGCCGAGCATCGCCCGCGCCTCCTGCTCGCTCAGCAGGTCCAGCGTGACGACCCGGGCGCCCTGCACCGCGAGCGTCCCGAGCTTGCTGCGGCTGGTCACGACCGCCGCACAGCTCGCGTCACCCGGCAGCAGCGGGACCACCTGGTCGCTGGTCCGGGCGTTGTCCAGCACCAGCAGCATCCGGCGTCCGGCCAGTCTGCTGCGCAGCAGCGCGGCGCGGGCCTCGCTGTCGGCGGGCACCGCGTCGGCGGGCACGCCGATGGAGTCGAGCAGCATCCGCAGTGCCACCGCGGGCGGCACCGGGGCGTCAGCCGGGCCGAATCCCTGCAGGTCCAGGTAGAGCTGGCCGTCCGGGAAGTCGGCCCGGTGCTGCCGGCTCCAGTGCACGGCCAGCGCGGTCTTGCCGATGCCGCCCGGGCCGACGATCACGAACACCGGGACGCTGCCGGTCCGGTCGGCGTCCGGCCGCTGCACCATCGAGTCCAGCTGCGCCAGCGCGGCGGTCCGGCCGGTGAACACGCCCGGTCCGGACGGCAGTTGCCTGGGCACCTCCGGACCGTCGACGGGGCCGGCTCCACCCGGCTGCGCGTCGTCCGGCCACGCCTCGTCGGCTGCGGCGGGCGCCCGGCGGTGGTAGAGGGCGGCGTACGCCGCCTGCCATCGCGGCCGCCAGCTGCGTTCGTCCTCGCCGAGGTAGGTCAGCAGTGCGGCGAAGCGCTCCCACTGGGGGACAGTGCGGCGGGTGAACCAGTTGTTCAGAGTGCTCTTCGGGATGCCCGTACGGGTCTCGAGCAGCTTGTATCCCGGATAGCCGGCGGCCGCGAAACGCAGGTCCAGATCGTCCCAGAGGGCGTCGACCGGAGCTGGCCGCGAGCTCTCGGAGGTGACGCTCACCGGGTCATTGTCGCGTCTTTCGTCCCGTCCTGACCAGGTGAACTTTCCGTTCCGACCCGTTCCCGCCCGTTCCGACCCGATCCGGATTGATCCGGGGTCGTCCGGATCCGCTTCCGATCGATCGCCCGAGCCCGAAGGGTGGGAGCCCGAGGAGAACGGAGGCGGGATGGCGGACACCCAGGACGACCGGACGTACAAGGTCGTCGTCAACGACGAGGAGCAGTACTCCGTCTGGTTCGCGGACCGGGAGAACCCGCCGGGCTGGCGGGACGAGGGCCGGAGCGGGCCGAAGGACGAGTGCCTGCGGCACATCGACGAGGTCTGGACGGACATGCGGCCGCTGAGCCTGCGCCGGCGGATGGCGACCTCCGAGGGCGGCGCCTGATGCCGGCCTACTGCCGGGCCTATCTGCTGAGCGAGCTGCGGAGCTTCCCCGGCTTCCCGGCCGGCGGCCGGCCCGAGGACGCCGTCGTCTACGTCTGGGACGACCTGAGCGTGGTGGACAGCCCGGTCAGCGCCACGCCCACGGTGCTGTGGTCCGGCGCCGGCACGGACTGGCGCGAGTTCTGCGAGAAGGAGCTCGGCTTCGCGGTGCCGGCCGATCTCGTCGGCGACGACCGGGCGGCCGGGTAGCCGGATGGCCGAGGACAGCAGGATCCGATGGCTGCGGGACAGCGACGTCCTCAGCGTGACCGGGATGGTCCGCCGGCAGGCCGAGCAGCGTCCGGACAAGGTCGCGTGCGTCGTGACGGGCCGTCCGGGACCCGACGAGACCTGGACCTATGCCGAGCTCGACCGGCGGGCCCGGGCGGTGGCGGCGCGCCTCGCGCACGCCGCGGCTCCCGGCGACCGGGTGCTGGTGCTGCTCCCGGCCGGGATCGAGTTCGTCGCCGGGTTCCTCGGCTGCCTCTACGCCGGCGCCATCGCCGTCCCGTTGCCGTACGCGCCGCCGGGCGCCGGCACCGGCGGCGAGCGGCTAGCGGCCGTCTGCGACAGCGCGCGGCCGGCGGCCACCCTCACCACGAGGGAGTGGATCGCCGGGGACGACCGTACCGGCGCGGTTCGGTTGGGCTCGCTCGTCGACGCCGCGGCGGGGGACCGCCGCGCCGCCGACGGCTGGGCCGGTCCGGCACCGGACCGGGACGCGGTCGCGCTCCTGCAGTACACGTCCGGGTCGACCGGCAGCCCGAAGGGCGTGATGGTGACCCACGCCAATCTGCTGCACAACATCGGCCGGATCGAGGAGACCTACGCGTCGCACCGCGACCCGGGGCCGATCGAGGACACCGTCGCGGTGAGCTGGCTTCCCCACTTCCACGACATGGGCCTCGTCGCCCTGCTGGGCCCGCTGGCCGTCGGGGGTACGGCGGTGCTGCTGTCGCCGGTCACGTTCCTGCGCAGCCCGGTGGCCTGGCTCGAGGCGATCTCCCGCTACCGCGGGCGCTTCAGCGCGGCCCCGAACTTCGCGTACGACCTCTGTGTCGACAAGATCACCGTCGAGCAGCAGGACGGGCTCGACCTGCGCAGCTGGGAGGTCGCCGTCAACGGGGCCGAGCCGGTGCGGCCCGGGACGCTGGAGCGCTTCGCCGGCAGGTTCTCCGCCTGCGGGTTCCGGCCCGCCGCCCTCGCCCCCTGCTACGGGCTGGCCGAGTCGACCGTCTTCGTCACCGGCGGCCGCCGCCCGGAGGACCCGGCGACGCTGCGGCTGGACCGGGCGGCGCTCGAGCACGACGGCGTCGCCACCGCGCCCCCGGCCGGCGCGTCCGTCCCGACGACCACGGAGGTCGTCTCCTGCGGCCGGGCGCCGGCCGGCATGCGGGTGCGCGTCGTCGACCCGGACCGGCTGGTCGAGCTGGGTACGGACCGTGTCGGGGAGGTCTGGGTCTCCGGCCCGAGCGTCGCCGCCGGCTACTGGCGGCGTCCCGACGAGACGGCGGCGACCTTCGGCGCCGAACTGGCCGGTTCCGCGGGCGGCCCCTACCTGCGTACCGGGGACCTGGGGTTCCTCCGCGACGGGCAGCTCTTCGTCGTCGGCCGCCGCAAGGATCTGATCATCCTGGACGGCCGCAACCTGTACCCGCAGGACGTCGAGCACACGGTCGCCACCAGCCACCCGGCCATCGCGCCCCGCTGCGCGGCGTTCGCCGTGCGCGAGGACGCGCCGGCCCGGGTCGTCGTCGCCGCCGAGCTGCGGCCCGGCCGCCGCCCGGTGGCCGGGGAGGCGGCCGGTGCCCGCCGCGGCGTGGTGGACCGGGACGAGGTGGTCGCCGCGGTCTCGGCCCGGGTGCGCGACGAGCACGACGTCGGCCTGGCCGAGGTCACCCTGCTGCGTCCCGGCGCGCTGCCGCTCACCACCAGCGGCAAGGTGCGGCGGCGGCGCTGCCGGGAGCTGTGGCTGGCCGGCGAGCTGAGGAGGTGGTGACGTGAGCTGGCCCCGGTTGCGGCAGGACTGCGTCGAGGTGCTGCTGGCGCCGTTCCCGGGCGGGCTCGGCGGCGGCCGGCGCGTCGGCCTGGAGAACGAGTACGTCGTCACCACGGCGGACGGCGTCATGGCACCGCCGGGAACCATCGCCGCGCTGTGGCGGGAGCTGGCGGCGCAGGGCTGGCAGCTGCTGCGCGACGTCCAGCGGGACACCGTGGTCGGCGCCCGCACCGGCGCCGACGTCGTCACCACCGACTACGGGTACGCGACACTGGAGCTCAACATCGCTCCGGAGCGAACGCTCCACGATGCCGGCCGCCGGCTGGCCGCGCTGGTCGCCACCGTGGCCGCGAGCCTCGCGCGGCACGGCGGGGTGCTCCTCGGGTACGGGGCGCAGCCGGTCACCGGTCCCGCAGCCGGCCAGCTCGGCCCGGCGACCCGCTACCCGCTGCTCGCCGCGGCCCGTACCGAGGAGCTGCGCGGCCGGGACACGACCGGGGACCTGCTGTGCCTGAGCGCGTCCAGCCAGACCCAGGTCGACGTGACCCGCGCCGAGGCCGTCGACGTCCTGAACGCGCTGACCGCCACGGCCGGGGTCCGGGCCGCCCTGCTGGCCAACTCCTCGGTCTGGCAGGGCCGGGAGGGCCCGGAGCTCGCGGCGCGGGAGCTGTTCTGGGACCGGTGGTGGCCGGGCCGGCGCGAGCAGGTCGGAGTGCCGCGGCGCTTCCACGACGCCGAGCACTACGTGGAGACGCTCGCCGGCTACCGCGGCCTGCTGATCGGCCGGCCGGAGGGCAGTTGGCTGCTGGCCGACCGCCCGCCGTTCCGGGAGCTGCTGGTCTCCCGCGCCGCCGTACGCGGTCTCGGCCCGGCCGGCGCCGGGACCCTGCTGCGGGTGGTCCCGGGCGACCTGGTCAGCCATTCGGGCATCGGGTGGGGCGCGGCGCGGCTGCACCTGCGGCACGGCACCGTGGAGGATCGGGTCGCGTGTCAGCAGCCGCCCGAGGCGCCGCTGGCCGCGGCGGCCCTGACGCTGGGCCTGGTCGAGCGGTTCCGGGACGTGCTCGCGCTCGTCGACGGCCGGCCGTGGCACCGGTGGCAGGCGTTCCGGCAGGCCGCGTGCACGTACGGCCTGCGGGCCCGCTCGGGTGGCATCGACGGGCCCGCCATGGCGGGCGAACTGCTGGCGGTCGCCCGGCACGGGCTGCGCGACCGCGGGCACGGCGAGGAGGCCTTGCTCGAACCGCTGGACGAGCGGCTGGAGTCGGGGCGGGTGCCGGCCGACGAGGCCCGCGACCTGCTGCGCACCGGAGGGGCGCGGGCGTTGGTGGCCCGCTACGACATGCGATCCGCGGCCGGGCCCGCCGAGGTGCGGCCGCAGTTGGTGACCGACGGTCGAGGAAGGGTGTGACGGCGTGTCCGAATCGGACGGTCCACAGCGGACGGTCACGGCGAGCAGCGCGTCGTACGCGCAGGAGAGGCTCTGGTTCTACGAGGAGCTGGTGCCCGGCAGCGCTCTCTACTCGATCGCCGGCGCGGTGCGACTCGACGGGCCGCTGGCGGTGCCGTTGCTGCGGCGCGCCCTGAACGCCTGTGTGGCCCGGCACGAGGCGCTGCGTACCAGCCTCCGGCTCCACGACGGCACGCTGCTGCAGGTGGTCGCGCCGGACCTACGGGCCGACCTGCCGGTGGTCGACCTCGCCGGGGCCGGCCCGGGCACGGCCGACGCGCTGGCCGGCTCGCTGGCCGAGCAGGAGGCGGCGCGGCCCTTCGACCTGCGCCGGGCGCCACTGATCCGCGCCACCCTGCTGCGGTGCGGGCCGCGCGCCCATGTGCTGCTGGTGACGGTGCACCACGCGGTGGCCGACGCGTGGTCGCTGGGGATCCTCGTCGGCGAGGTGATCGCCGGGTACGCCGCGCTGACCGCCGGGCGACCGGTCGAGCTGCCGCCCTTGCCCCTGCAGTACGCGGACTTCGCCGAGTGGCAGCGTGGCCGGCTCGACGGCGGCGTGCTGGCGGCCCAGCAGGACAGCTGGCGCCGGGTGCTGCGGGACCTGCCCACCCTGGACCTGCCGGCCGATCGCGTCCGGCCGGCGGCGGGCTCCCACCGCGGGACGCTGCTGGCCTTCGACCTCGGGCCCGGGCTCAGCGCCCGGGTGACGGGTCTGGCCCGGGACGAGGGTGCCACCCCGTTCATGGTGCTGCTGGCCGGCTTCGCCGGGGTGCTCTCGCGCTGGACCGGCCAGCACGACGTCGTGGTGGGCACCGCGGTCGCCGGCCGGGACCGGCCCGAGACCCAGTCCGTCATCGGCATGTTCGTCAACCTGGTCGCCCTGCGCACCGATCTGTCCGGCGCGCCCACCTTCCGCGAGCTGGTGGGGCGGGCGGCGGCGGTCTGCCGCGACGCCTACCGCGATCAGGACGTCCCGTTCGACCGGGTGGTGGAGCTGGCCGGCGTCGAGCGCCGGCCCGGGCGGCATCCGCTGTTCCAGGTGGCCCTGCAGCTGGTCAGCACGCCCCCGCTGGAGCTGGCCGTCCCGGGCCTGGCGGTGCGGGCGGTCGAGCCCGCCGACACCACGGCGAAGTTCGACCTGCTCGTCACCGTGCGGGAACGCGACGGCGTCCTGAGCGGCGAGGTCCAGTACGCCACCGATCTGTTCGACCCCGGCACCGTGTCCGCCCTGGTGGGGTCCTGGCGGACGCTGCTCGAGGGTGCGAGCCGGCGCCCGGACGTGCCGGTCGACAGGATCGCGCTGGCGGTGGCATCGCCGGCGGTGGCGGCCGGCCCGGCCGGACCGGCGGAATCGCTGGCCGGGCGCTTCGAGGAGCAGGTCGCGGCGGCCCCGGGGCAGGTCGCGCTGGTCGAGGGGGACCGGTCCTGGACCTATGCCGAGCTGGATCGCCGGGCCGGCCGGCTCGCCCACGCGTTGCGGGCCGCCGGGGTCGGCGCCGAGACGCCGGTGGGTGTCCACATCGGACGGTCGGCGGACGCGGTGGTCGCGATCCTCGCGGTGCTCAAGACCGGCGGCACCTACGTGCCTCTCGACCCGGCGTACCCGGCCCGGCGGCTGGACCTGATCGCCGCCGACGCGCGGCTGCGCGCCGTGATCCTGGCGGACGACGACGCGGGCTGGCGGCCGGACGACGGGGTCGCCGTGATCCGGCCCGGCGACGGGGGCGGGTTCCCGGACGCCTTCCCGGCGGCGCCCTGGGCGCCGGGACAACTGGCGTACGTCATGTACACCTCGGGCTCGACCGGCGGCCCCAAGGGGATCGGCGTGACCCACGAGGCGGTCGCCCGGCTCGTCGTCGCCGCCGGGTACGTTGACCTGCGGCCGGCGGACCGGATCGCGCACGCCGCGAGCGTGGCGTTCGACGCCTCCACCTTCGAGATCTGGGCGGCCCTGCTCACCGGGGCGACGCTGGTCGTACTGGACCGGGAGACCATGCTCGACCCGGCCGCCCTGGTCCGGGTGCTGCGCTCCGGCGCGGTCAGCGTGCTGTTCCTCACCACCGCGCTGCTCAACCAGGTCGCCGACGCGGACCCCGGCGCCTTCGGCGCCCTGCGCTGCCTGCTGTTCGGCGGCGAGCCGGCCGACCCTGAGCGGGTGGCGGCGGTCCTGCGGGCCGGGCGGCCGGAGCGGCTGCTGCACGTCTACGGCCCGACCGAGGCCACCACGTTCGCCGCCTGGCACCGGGTCGAGGCCGTCGAGCCGGCGACCGGCACCGTCCCGATCGGCGGCCCGATCCCGGGCACCTCGCTGCACGTCCTCGACCGCGGGCTCGAGCCGCTCCCGCCCGGCGCCGCCGGCGAGCTGTTCATCGGCGGCCGCGGGCTCGCCCGCGGCTACCTGCACCGGCCCGGGCTGACCGCGGACCGGTTCGTACCCGATCCGGGCGGGACCGGCGCCCGGCTCTACCGCACCGGCGACCGGGTGCGGTGGCGCGCGGACGGGTCGCTGCAGTTCCTCGGCCGGCTCGACCGGCAGCTCAAGATCCGCGGCCACCGGATCGAGCCCGCCGAGGTGGAGGCGAGCCTGCGCGGCCATCCCGCCGTCAAGGACTGCGTGGTGCTCCCGGTCCCGGGCGCCGGCGGGGAGCCGGCGCTGGCGGCCTACGTGGTCCTGCTCGACCACGAGGGCACGACGACCGACGGCGTCCGCGAGTTCCTGGCCCAGCGGCTGCCGTCCTATCTCGTCCCGGCCCATCTGGTGCCGGTGGACGAGATCCCGCTGACGGTGAACGGGAAGCTCGACGCCGCGGCCCTGCCGTCCCCGGCGGACCGGCGGCGCCCGGAGACGTACGTCGGCCCGCGGACGCCGCTGGAGCGGGATCTCGCCGACCTCTGGTGCCGGACCCTGGGGATCTCGCCGGTCGGCGTGCACGACGACTTCTTCCGGCTCGGCGGCCACTCGCTGCTGGCCACCACCGTGGTGACCCGGGTGCGGGAGAAGTACCGGGTCGAGCTGCCGCTGCGGCGGCTGTTCGAGACGCCGACCGTGGCCGGTCTGGCCGCCGCGGTCGAGGCCGCGCGGCGCGAGCGCTCCGAGCTGGCCGAGCTGGCCGACCTGGTCCGGGAGCTGGAGAGCGGGGAGTCCTCGGATGACTGACCTGACCGACCGGATCGGCAGCCTGCCGCCACAGCAGCGGGTACGGCTGCGCGAGCGCGTACGGCAGCGCGGGCTCGACTCCGCCGCGGTCCTGCTCCGCCTGGGCCGGGAGAGCGGCCCGGTGCCGGCCTCCTACGAGCAGCAGCGGCTCGTGTTCCTGAGCCGGCTGGACCCGGAGGGCGTGCACTATCACAGTCCGTTCGCCTGCCGGCTGACCGGCGATCTCCAGGTGGCCGCGCTGCGCCGGGCGCTGGGCGAGGTCGTCCGCCGCCACGAGGTGCTGCGCACCGTCTTCGACCTGAGCGGGAGCGAGCCCACGCAGGTCGTGCTGGACCCCGCGCCGGTGCCGGTGCCGGTGGTCGACGTCAGTGGCCTGCCCGGCGACCGGGCCGCGGCCGAGGCGGACCGGCTGGCGCACGCGTCGGCGGCCGCCGCCTTCGACCTCACCCGCGGTCCGCTGCTGCGTTGCCTGCTGCTGCGGCCGGCCCGGGACCAGTGGGTCGTCGTGGTGACCTTCCACCACGTCGCCATCGACGGCTGGTCGATGCCGATCTTCGTCCGGGAGCTGTTCACCCTCTACCGCGCGGACACGGCCGGCCTGCCGTCGCCGCTGCCCGACCTGCCGGTCCAGTACGCCGACTACGCGACCTGGCAGCGGGAGTGGGTCGCCGGCGACCAGGCCCGGCGGCAGCTCGCCTTCTGGGAACGGACGCTGGCCGGCGCGCCGCCGGCGACCACGGTCCCGCCGGCCCGGCCGCGGCCGCCGCGGCAGTCGCACCGCGGCGCCACCACTCGCGTCGTGCTGCCCGCCGCGCTGCGGGACGAGGTGCTGGAGCTCGGCCGGCGCGAAGGCACGACGCTGTTCATGACCCTGCTGGCGGCCTTCCAGGTGGTGCTCGCCCGCTACAGCGGGCAGGAGGACGTCGTCGTCGGCAGCCCGGTCGCGCACCGGGTCAGCGAGGACGTACAGGGTCTGCTCGGGTTCTTCGTCAACACGCTGCCGCTGCGGGCGCGGCCGGCCGGCGCGATGCCGTTCCGGCAGCTTCTCGGGCAGACGCGGGAGGCCTGCCTGGCGGCGTACGAGAACGCGGACGTGCCCTTCGACTTCCTGGTCCGCCGGCTGTTCCCGGAGCGGGATCTGGACCGCAATCCGCTGTCCCAGGTGAACCTCACCCTGCACAACACGCCGCCGGTCACGCCGGAGCCGGCCGGCCTGCGGGTCGAGCCGCTGGAGTTGCGCAACACCGTCGCGCGCTTCGACCTCGACCTCAACGTCTGGGAGACCGGGGACGGCCTGGACTGCCGGCTGGCGTACGCGAGCGACCTCTACTCCGCCGGCGAGGCGGCGCGGATCGCCGCCTCGTTCGCCCGTGTGCTCCCCGCGGTGGCCGCCGACCCGGACCTGCCCATCGCGGAGATCCCGCTGCTCCCGCCCGGGTCGGACCCGATGCCGCCGGGCTGGAACGCGACCGAACGGGGGTTTCCGGACCGGTGCCTGCACGAGCTCGTCGGCGAGCAGGCCGCCCGCACACCGGACGCGGTCGCGGTCTCCGATCCGGCCGGGCCGCTGAGCTACCGGGAGCTGGACCGCCGCGCGGGCCGGCTCGCTCGGCGCCTGGCCGGGTCCGGGGCCGGCAACGGGTCCATCGTGGCGATCCTGATGGAGCGCTCGGCCGAGGCGGTCGTCGCGCTGCTGGCGGTGCTCAGGTCCGGCGCGGCGTACTTGCCGCTCGACCCGGACCATCCGTCCGGGCGGCTGTCCGGGATGCTCGCCGACAGCGGCGCCGGCCTGCTGCTCACCACCGAGGCGCTGCGGCACAAGGTCGATCCGGGCGCCGGCCGGGTGCTGGTGCTCAGCCCGGGCACGCTGCCCGCCGGTGCCGACCGTGACCCCGGACCGTCCACTTCGGACCAGGTCGCGTACCTCATGTACACCTCCGGCTCGACCGGCGGCCCGAAGGGTGTCCTGCTCTCCCACCGGAACCTGGTGAACTACCTGACCTGGGCGGCCGGGGCGTACGAGCTGGGCGAGGGCGGCGGCGTGCCGGTGCACTCCTCGCTGAGCGTCGATCTCACCGTGACGAGCGTCTTCGCACCGCTGCTGGCCGGCCAGCGGGTGCTCGTCGCCGCGCCAGGCGTCCCCGGCGAGGCGCTCGCGGAGAGCGCCGGCGGTGGGGACGGTGCCGGTCCGGCGGAGGAGCTGAGCCTGGTCAAGCTCACGCCCTCCCACCTCGAGGCGCTGCGTGCGGCCGGGACCCGGAGCGCACCGTGGACCCGGCGGCTGGTGGTCGGCGGGGAGGCGCTGCACGCCGAGGCGCTGGCGCCGTGGCGGGACGGCCGGACCCGGATCGTCAACGAGTACGGCCCGACCGAGACCGCGGTCGCCTGCAGCGCGTACGAGGTCCGCGACGGCGATCCGGGCACCGGCCCGGTGCCGATCGGGCGGCCGATCCAGAACACCGAGCTGTACGTGCTCGACGCCGCCGGGCAGCCGGTGCCCTCGGGGGTCCCGGGCGAGCTGCACGTCGGCGGCACCGGGGTGTCGTACGGGTACTGGCGCCGGCCGGGTGCGACCGCCGAGAGGTTCGTGCCGGACCCGTTCAGCGGCCGCCCGGGGGCCCGGCTCTACCGGACCGGCGACTCGGTGCGGCTGCTGCCCAGTGGGGAGCTGGAGTACCTGGGCCGCCGCGATGCCCAGGTGAAGTTGCGCGGCCACCGGGTGGAGCTCGGTGAGGTGGAGGTCGCGATCGCCGCGCAGCCGGCGGTCCGGCAGGCCGCGGTGCTGGTCCGGGAGGAGCCCGGGCGCGGCCGGCGGCTGGCCGCCGCGGTGGTCCTCGACACCGACGCCGGTCGCGCGGCGGGCTGGGAGGACGAGCAGATCGAGCAGTGGCAGGCGGTGTACGCCGACCGGTACGGCGAGCTGTCCGGTCCGGACACCGACCTGTCCGGCTGGACCGACAGCTACACCGGCGCGGAGATCCCGGCCCCGGAGATGGCGGCCTGGCTGGACGGCACGGCCGAACGGATCCGCCGCCTGCACCCGCGCCGTGTCCTGGAGATCGGCTGCGGCACCGGCATGGTGCTGGCCCGGATCGCGCCGGCGTGCGAGCTCTATGTCGCCACCGACTTCAGCGCCGCCGCGCTGGAGCACGTCCGCGCGACCAAGCTGGCCGGGGATCGCGACCTGGCCGACCGGGTCGAGCTGCGGCTGGCGCCCGCGCACAAGAGCCTGTGGCGCGGCGACGCCGTCGACACCGTCGTGCTCAACTCGGTGGCGCAGTACTTCCCGTCGGTCGACTACCTGGTCCGCCTTATCAGCCGCGCGGTCGGGGCCATCCCGGGCACCGGGCACGTCTTCCTCGGCGACCTGCGCAGCCTGCCGCTGCTGGAGCTGTTCCACACCTCGGTCGAGCTGCACCGGGCCGCCCGGCGCGCGGCCGCGGGGGAGCGGCCGACCGCGGGCGAGGTGCGGGCGCTGGTGCGGCGGGCGGTGGAGCGCGAGGAGGAGCTGTGCCTCGACCCGCGGCTGTTCCCGCGGCTGCGCCGGCGGTTCCCGCGCATCACCTCGGTGACGGTGTCGCCGAAGCCCGGCACGTACCGCAACGAGCTCGGCGACTACCGGTACGACGTCACGCTCGGCATCGGCGGCCGGTCGCCCGAGCCCGATGGGCCGCCCGACCAGGACGGGCGCGGCCTGGCCGCCGGCGACCTGCGGGCCGCCCTGGCCGCGGGACCCGGCGCGCTCGTCCTGCGCCGGGTCGGCAACGCGCGGCTGGCCGCCGCGCTCGCGGCGAGGGCGGCGCTGCGGTCCGCGGACGACCGGACCCCGGTCGAGGACGTGGTCTCCGCGTCCGCCGCCGGGACGGCCCTCGATTCCGGCGAGGTGGCGGCGATCGCCCGGGACGCCGGTTACGTCACCGAGCCGAGCTGGCTCGCCGGGCACCCGGACGGAGCGGTCGACGTCCTGCTGCACCGCCCGGACGTCGCGACCGCGCCGGCCGGTGGCCTGGAACCCGCCGGGCCATCCACTGTGGACACGGACCTGCGGCCGTACGCCAACGATCCCTTGTGGGGCCGGGCGTGCGCGGCCCTGCTGCCCGGGATCGAGGCCCGGCTGCGGGACCGGCTGCCCGCGCACATGGTCCCGAACCACCTCGTCACCGTGTCGGGACTGCCGCGCACCCCCGGCGGCAAGCTGGACCGCACCGCGCTCGCCGGTCTCGTCGACGCCGATCTCGGTCCGTCCGAGGCGGAGCCCGGCGGACCGGCGGGGCGCCCGCTCACGCCCACCGAGGAGCGGGTCGCCGCGATCTGGCGCGAGCTGCTGCGGCGCGAGCACGTCCGCCCGGAGCACGACTTCTTCGCCCTCGGCGGTCATTCCCTGCTCGTGTTCACGCTCGTCTTCCGGCTGCGGGAGGCGTTCGGGGTGGACGTCCCGGTCCGGGCGCCGTTCGAGCACCGGGACCTGGCCGGCCTCGCCGCCTGCGTGGACGCGCTGACCGGGGCCGGACGCGGCGGCGGGGAGCAGCCGGCGCGACCGGCCCTGTCCCGGTCGGATCCGTACGGTCCGGTCCCGCTGTCCTCGGCCCAGCAGCGGCTGTGGTTCCACGACCAGCTCGCGCCGGGCGGCACCGACTACTCCGTCCCGGTGTACGGGCGGATCGCCGGCGACCTCGACCTGCCCGCGCTGCGGCGAGCGCTGGCCGAGGTGGTGCGCCGCCACCATGTGCTGCGCACCGTCTTCGACGCGACGGCCGGCGTGCCCGCCCAGCGGGTGCTGCCGTACGCCGGGGTGCCGGTGCCGGTGCTCGACCTCGGCGGCCTCGCCCCGGACCGGCGGCCGGCGGCGGCGCGGTCGCTCGCGGCGGCCGAGTACGACCGGCCGTTCGACCTGCCCCGCGGCCCGCACCTGCGGGCGCGCCTGCTGCGCCTGGCCGGTGACGAGCACGTGCTGCTGCTGACGATCCATCACGTCGCGTTCGACGGCTGGTCGATGGGCGTGCTGCTCCGCGAGCTGGCCACCCTCTACGAGGCGTACGCCGCCGGCACGAAGTCGCCGCTGGCCGAGCTGCCCGTGCAGTACGGCGACTACGCGCGGTGGCAGCGCCGGCTGGTCGAGGACGGCCATCTCGGCGAGCAGCTCGACGCGTGGGTGCACCGGCTCGCCGGGGTGCCCGAACTGCCGCCGCTGCCGACCGACCGGCCCCGCCCGGTGCGGGCCGCCGCCGGTGGCCGGCGGCTGCCCGTCGACGTTCCGCCGGAGACGGTCCGGGCGGTACGCGCCCTGGCCCGGGACGAGGACGCCACCGTCTTCATGGTGCTGCTCACCGCCCTCTACGGCACCCTGCACCGTTGGTCCGGCCGGCGGGACCTGGTCGTCGGCACGGACGTCGCGAACCGCTCCGAGCCGGCCACCGAGCGGCTGATCGGCTTCTTCGTCAACCAGCTGGTGCTGCGTGCCGACCTGTCCGGCGACCCGACCTGGCGGGAGCTGCTGCACCGGGTCCGCCGGGTCAGCCTCGACGCCTACGCCGGCCAGGATGTCCCGTACGACGAGGTGGTGCGGGCGCTGAACCCGCGGCGCGGCCGCGACCGCAGCCCGCTGTTCACGGTGAAGCTGGTCCTCGACGCTCCCGCCGCCGGGACCGTGCGGACGGCCGGCATCGAGCTGAGCCCGTACCCGGTCGAGGTCCGGACCGCCCGCTTCGATCTCAGCCTCGTCCTCGAGCAGGGCGGCGGTCCGGTGACCGGCTTCTGGGAGTACGACGCCGACCTGTACGACGCCGCGACCGTGTCGCGGCTGGCCCGCGACTTCGTGCGGTGCCTGGACCAGCTGACGCGCGAGCCGGACAGCCGGCCGGGCCGCGTCGATACCGGAGGAGACCGATGACCGAGCAATCCCTGCGCGGACCGAAGCAGTTCTCCGCCCGCCGGGTCAGCCTGGCCGGTGCCGATCTGGTCCGGCTGCGACCGTCCGAGGGCGCGACGCTCCCGACGGTCGTCGAGCCGGCCGCGGCCGGGGTCGACCTGCCCGCCTGGGCCGGCGCCCACGCCGATCGGCTGCGGACCGAGCTACGGCGCAGCGGCGCGCTGCTGCTGCGCGGGGCGGGGATCGCCTCGGCGGAGGAGTTCGAGCGGTTCGCCGGCCTGTTCGTCGGCCGGTTGCTGCGGGACAACGGTGAGCACCCGCGGGCGGCGGTGACCGGCGGCGTCTACACGCCGGTCTTCTTCGCCCCCGAGGAGAAGCTGCTGTGGCACAACGAGAACTCCTTCAACGCGCGTGGCCCGGCCCGGATCCTGTTCTGCTGCCTGCGGCCCGCCACCAGCGGTGGCCGGACGCCGGTGGTCGACAGCCGGGCCGTGTACGCGGAGCTGGATCCGGCGCTGCGCGAGGAGTTCGTCCGCAAGGGCGTCCGCTACGTCCGCACGTACGGGGCCGGGCTCGGGCTGGACTGGCGGGAGGTGTTCCGGACCACCGACCGCGCCGAGGTCGAGGCCCGGTGCGCGGCCGACGGGATGAGCTTCAGCTGGCGCGGCGAGGGCCTGCGGACGAGCTGCGTACGGCCCGCGGTGCTGCGGCATCCGGTCACCGGCGAGCTGTCCTGGTTCAACCAGGCCCAGCACTGGCACCCGTCCTGTCTCGGCGGCCAGGTCCGAGCGTCGCTGCTGGCCAGCCTCGGCGCCGGGGAGCTGCCCCGCACGTGCACCTTCGGCGACGGCACGCCGATCCCGGACGACGCGATGGCCGCGGTCCTGGCGACGTACGCGCGCCTGGAGGTCGGTCTGGACTGGGAGCAGGGCGACGTCATGGTGCTGGACAACGTGCTCACCGCGCACGCCCGGGACCCGTTCACCGGGCCGCGGCGGTTGCTCGTCGCGATGGGCGACGTCATCGAGTTCCGGGACGACACGGCGGGGACGGCCCGGTGACGGCTCGCGTCGAGGGATACCAGCTCTCGGGCCAGCAGGAGCGGTCCTGGGCGCTGCGGCGGGGTGGCTTCGAGGGTCACGTGCAGGCGGTGATCGGGCTGGCCGGACCGGTCCGGCAGGACCGGCTGCGGGCGGCCGCCGCGCTGGTGCTGGAACGGCACGAGATCCTGCGATCGGTGTTCCGCCGGCTGCCCGGGATGGCCGGAGCGGTCCAGCTGCCGGTGGCCGCGCCGGCGCCGCCGTGGTCCACAGTGGACACCGGGCCGTCCGGGCGGCGCGGCGAGCTCGCGGCCGTCGTGGCGGGGGAACGCGCCATCCCGCCGGCCGGCGACCGGCTGCTGCGGCTGACCCTGGTCCGCGGCACCGGCCGGCCGGCCCTCGTCGTCACCGCGCACCCGCTGGTCGCGGACGCCACGACCGGCGCCGTGATCGCGGACGACCTGGCCGCCGCGTACGCCGACCCGGGTGCGTACGCGGCCGGCTCGCAGGACGTCGTCCAATACAGCCAGTACGCCGGCTGGCAGCGCGAGACCGCCGCGGAGCACGGCCCTGACCCCGCCGGATCCGCGGACACCTCCGGCCGGATCGGCTGGCCGCTGCCCGGCGGGTACGGCCCGGCCGGTCCGGACGAGCGCTGCACGGTCGACCTGCCCGACGGCGAGCGCGACGCCGTGCTCGGGTGGGCGGCCGAGCACCAGGTCGACTCCCGGATCCCGCTCCTGGCCGCCTGGCTGGTGCTCGCGGGCCGGATCAGCGGGGCGCCCGGCCCGGTCGTCGGCACGGCCCTGCCCGGCCGGACCCTGGACGAGCTGACCGGCGGCGCCGGCCCGTACGACCGCTGGGCCGGGCTGCGCGCCGCCGGCCCGACCTGGCGGGCCCTGGTCGCCGACCTGAGCACCCGGCGGGAGCTGGCGGCCAAGGAGGAGCGGTCCGCCGCCGGGCTCGCGGACGACCTGGCCGGCTGGTCGTTCGGGTTCGAGTTCCTCGCCGACCGGCCGCGGCCGCTGCCCGCCGGCGGGTCGCTCGCGATCACCGGACTCGACGTCCGGACCGAGCCGTGCGACGTCACGCTGTGCTGCCTGGCCACGCCCGGACGGCTGCGGCTGAGCTGGCTCGGGGCTCCCGGCCACGCGTCCGCGGACTACCTCGCGCGGCTCGCCGAGCAGCACCGGCTGCTGCTCGCCGACGCGCTGGCGCAGCCGGACCGGCCGCTCGGCGAGCTGACCGCGGTGGGACCGCGGGAGCAGGCGGAGCTGCGGGCCCGCACCAGGCCGGCCGCGCCGCCCGCTTGTGCGCACGAGCTGATCGAGCGGCAGGCCCGGCGGACGCCCGGGGCGATCGCGGTGCGGGACGGCGACGCCGAGCTGACCTATGCCGAGCTGGACCGCCGGGCCGGCCTGCTGGCGGACCGGCTGCGCCGGCACGGCGCCGGACCGGAGATCCCGGTCGCCGTGCAGCTCGAGCACGGCGCCGACCTGGTCGTCGGCCTGCTCGCCGTGCTGAAGTCCGGCGGGGCGTACGTGCCGCTGGACCCCGGCCTGCCGGAGCGGCGCGTGGCCGGCCTGCTCGGGCGGCTGTCCTCCCGGCTGCTGCTGACCGCGGCGCCGGCCGGCCCGGGCGGCTGGCGCGGCACGGTCGTGCCGGTGACCGCCGAGGACCCGCCCGGAGCCGTGCCGGGGGACCGGCCGGAGGTGACGCCGGACGGCCTGGCCTACGTGATGTTCACCTCCGGCTCCACCGGCACGCCCAAGGGCGTACTCGTGCCGCACTCGGCGCTGTCGAACTACCTGCTCTGGAGCGCCGGGCAGTACGACGCCGGCCGGGGCGGGTCGATCGTCCACTCGCCGATCGGCTTCGACCTCACGGTCACCGGCCTGCTGACCCCGCTGGTCGCGGGTGGGACCGTGACCATGGTCGACCGGCGCGACCCCCGGGCGGCGGCCGTCGCGCTGCGCCGCGGCCGCGCGGAGCTGCTCAAGCTCACCCCGTCCCACCTGACCCTGCTGGGTGCCGAGCTGACCCCCGGCGAGCTGCCCGGAGCCGTCGGCACGCTGGTCGTCGGCGGCGAGCAACTGACCGCGGACGCCGTCGCGCCCTGGCTGGCCGCCGGCGCCCGGGTCTTCAACGAGTACGGCCCCACCGAGACCGTCGTCGGCTGCACGGTGCACGAGATCGACGGCACCGGCGCAGGTGCCGTCCCGATCGGCCGCCCGATCGCCGGCACCCGCGCGTACGTGCTGGACGACGCCATGCGGCCGGTCCCGGTCGGAGTCCCGGGCGAGCTCTACATCGGCGGCACGGGGGTCACCCGCGGCTACGCCGGCGCGCCCGGGCTGACCGCCGGGTCCTTCCTGCCCGACCCGTACTCGCCGGTGCCCGGGGCGCGGGTCTACCGCACCGGCGACCTCGCCTGCCGGCGGCCGGACGGCGAGCTGCAGTTCCTCGGCCGCGCCGACGAGCAGATCAAGGTCGGCGGCATCCGGGTCGAGCCCGCGGAGGTGCGGGCGGCGCTGCGGGAGCACCCCGCGGTCCGCGACGCCGCGGTGGTGCTGCGGCGCGACGGCGGGACCGAGCGGCTGGCCGGCTACCTCATCGGCGCCCGGGCGCCTGCCGCCGACCTGCGGGACTTCCTGCGCGCGCGGCTGCCCGAGCACCTGGTGCCGACCGCGTTCGGCTGGCTGGACGCGCTGCCGCTGACCGCCAACGGCAAGCTCGACGAGGCGGCGCTGCCGGTGCCGGAGCCGGCCGAGCCGGTCCGCACCCGCCCGGCGGCGCCGCCCCGCGACGACGTCGAGCGCCGGCTCGCCGCGCTGGTCGCCGGCCTGCTCGGCCTCGACGTCGGCGAGGTCGGCGCCGAGGACGGGTTCTTCGCCCTCGGCGGCCACTCGCTGCTCGCCGTGCGGCTGGTCGCGGCGATCGAGGACGAGTTCGGCCGGGTCATCCCGCTGGCCGCGCTGTTCGCCGACCCGGACGGCGATCTCGAGCCGTCGTCGGTGGCGCGGCTGGCCCGGCTGGTGCGCGGTCGCCCGGCACCCGATCGCGGGCTCGTCCCGCTGCGCCGGGACGGCGTCGGCACGCCGCTGGTGTGTGTCGCCGCGGCGGGCGGGGACGTGGCCGGCTATGCCGGCCTGGCCGCCGCCCTGGGGGACCGCCCGGTGCACGGGCTGCAGGCGGGGCCCGAGCGGACGGTCGCCGGGATCGCCGCCGCGCACCTGGCGGACCTGCCGCCCCGGCCGTGCCTGGCGGGCTGGTCGATGGGTGGCGTGATCGCGTACGAGCTCGCCCGCCAGCTGCGGGAGCGGGGGGCCGAGACCGGCCCGCTGCTGTTGCTGGACAGCTACCTGCCGGACCAGACGGCCGGCTACGACGAGCGCGCGCTGCTGCTCCGCGATGCCGTGGCCGAGGTCGCCCGGGCGTACGGGACGGACGCGGACGAGCTCGACGTGCCGGCCGGCACCCCGGTCGGCGACCTCGCGGACGCCGTGCTGGCCGTCCTGCGGCGGGCGGTGCCGGCGGCCGAGCAGGCCCGGTTGCGGGAGCGGCTCGGGCTGGTCCAGGATCACCTGACCGCGGCCCGGGCCTGGCGGCCCCGGCCGTACCCGGGGGACGTCGTCCTGATCCAGGCGGGGGAGCAGGACCCGCGGCTGCGGGCCGCGGCGGCCCGGGGCTGGGCCGACCTGACCGGCGGGCGGCTGACCACCCATGTCGTCGGGGGCGACCATCTCGGGCTGCTGCGGCCGCCGCACGTCGGCGAGCTCGCCGACGTCGTACGCGCTGTGCTCGGCGCCGGGACCGACGCGCGGAGGATCTCGTGACCGGGGACGACCGGGTCGCCACCGTGGCCGGGCCGGGCCCGGCGCTGTCCCGCAACGGCGACTTCCTGGTCCTGTGGTCCAGTCAGGCGCTGTCGGTGACGGGCAACGCGCTCGCGCTGGTGGCGCTGCCGCTGCTGGTGCTGTCCGCGACCGGCTCGGTGACCCAGATGGGCGTGCTCACCGCCGCGGGCACGGCCGGCTGGATCGTCTCCGGCGTCCTGGCCGGGCACGTCGTCGACCGGTTCGACCGGCGCCGGCTGATGATCCTCACCGACCTGGTCCGGGCCGCGCTGTACGGGGCGATCCCGCTGTGCTGGCTGTTCCGGCCGCAGATCTGGCTGCTCTACGTGGTGGCCGTCCTCGCCGCGGCCTTCGGCATGCTCTTCCAGGTCGCGTACGCGACCGTGCTGCCGAGCCTCGTCCGCCGGGACCAGTTGCTGGACGCGAACAGCCGGCTCGAGGCGACGTTCGCGCTCTCCTACGTCGTCGGCCCGGTCTGCGCCGGCGTGCTGACCGCGGCGGTCGGCGGTGCCGGCGCCGTCGGGCTGAACGCGCTGAGCTTCCTGGTGTCCGCGGCCGGTCTGGCCGTCATCCGGTTGCGCCCGCCGGAGGAGGCCCGGGCCGGCACCGAGCCGGTGCTGTCCGGGTGGGGGGACCTGCTGGCCGGGGTGCGTTTCCTCTGGAACAGCCCGATCCTGCGGACGCTGACCCTGCTGCTGTCCGCGCTGACGTTCCTCACGCTCGGCGCCACCGACGTGTTCATCTACTACCTGAAGACGGACCTGGGGCAGGGCGACACCGCGGTCGGCTACGCGCTGGGGGCCGCCGGGATCGGCTCGATCGCCGGCGCCCTGCTCGTCCCGCGGGTGCGGCGCAGGTTCGGCTTCGGCGTCGCCTGGCTCGGCGCGAACCTCGTCTCCGGAGTGGCGATGGCCGCGGTCGGCCTGGTCACGGACGTCCCGCTGGTGGCCGTGCTCGCGGCCACCTTCTCGTTCGGGATGACCGCCGCCGCGGTCACGTCCGTCTCGCTGCGGCAGCAGATCACTCCGGACCACCTGCTGGGCCGGGTGACCGCCGTGTTCCGCACCCTGCACTCGGCGCTGGCGCCGCTCGGGGCGCTGATCCTGACCGCGGCAACCGGGACCGCCGGGGTGCGTGCGGTCTGCCTGGCCGGCGGGGGCGCGGTGATCGCGTTGGTCGGGCTGGGCGTGCTCAGTCCGGCCCGGCGCCGCCACCCCGAGCTGACGGGGGTGAGCTGAGATGACCGCGTCTCCTCCGGCCGGCGACGTCCACACGAACGCGGCGGCCCTGGCCGGCTGGCTGCGGGCGCGGCTGGCCACCGAGCTGGCGGTCCCCGCCGGCGAGATCGACGAGCACGCCCCGTTCAGCTCGTTCGGACTGTCCTCACGCGACGGTCTGGTACTCGCGGGCGACCTGGAACGGCTGCTGGGCCAGAATCTCCCCGCCGCCCTGCTGTGGGAAAAGCCGACCATCGCCCGGCTCGCCGCCCATCTCACCGGCGGGGCGGAGCCCGCGGACGCCGGCGATCCGGCGGCCCCGGTGCCGGGGCCGGTCGCGGTGATCGGGATCGGCTGCCGGTTCCCCGGCGCGGACGGTCCCGAGGCCTTCTGGCGCTTGCTGCGCGACGGCGTGCACGTGCCGCCCGGCGACGGCGCCGCCCGGCCCGGCACCGAGCCGCTCGGCGGACCGCACTCGCTGCTGGACCGGATAGACGGCTTCGACGCCGGGTTCTTCGGGATCTCGCCGCGGGAGGCGGCGCAGCTCGATCCGCAGCAGCGGCTGCTGCTCGAGGTCGCCTGGGAAGCCCTCGAGTCCGCCGGGATCGCCCCGGACCGGCTGGCCGGCACCCCGGCCGGCGTGTTCGTCGGCATCAGCAACGCCGACTACGGCCGGGCCGTGCAGGCGGCCGCGGGGACGGCGGCTCCGGAGGTGCACGCCGGCACCGGACAGGCCTTCAGCCTCGCCGCCAACCGCCTCTCGTACACGCTCGACCTGCGTGGGCCGAGCCTGGCGGTGGACACCGCCTGCTCGTCCTCACTGGTCGCCGTGCACCTGGCCTGCGCCAGCCTGCGCAGCGGGGAGTCGACCCTCGCGCTGGCCGGCGGGGTCAACCTGATCCTGACCCCGCACGTGACCCGGGTGTTCCGGAGGGCCGGGATGCTGGCGCCGGACGGGCGCTGCAAGACCTTCGACGCGGCCGCCGACGGATACGTCCGGGCCGAGGGCTGCGGCGTCGTCGTCCTCAAGCCGCTGGCGGCCGCCCGCCGCGACGGTGACCGCGTCCTCGCGGTCGTGCGCGGCTCGGCGGTCAACTCCGACGGCCTGAGCAACGGGCTGACCGCGCCCAACGGGACGGCCCAGCGCCAGGTCCTCCGCCGGGCCCTGGCCGACGCCGGTGTCGCACCGGCGGAGGTCGGTTACGTCGAGGCGCACGGCACCGGCACCGGCCTCGGTGACCCGATCGAGTTCCGCGCCCTGGAGGAGGTGCTCGACGACCCGGCGCGGCGGGAGCCCTGCGTGGTCGGCTCGGTGAAGACGAACATCGGGCACGCCGAGTCCGCGGCCGGCATCGCCGGGCTGATCAAGGTCGTGCTCGCGCTGGCTGCCGGCGAGCTGCCGCCGCACCTGCACCTGCGGGAGATCAATCCCGCCATCGTGACCGCCGGCCCGGTCGAGGTGGGTACGACGCTGTCGGCGTGGCCGCGCGGCCCCGTCCCGCGGGTCGCCGGGGTGAGCTCGTTCGGCTTCGGCGGCACCAACGCCCACGTGGTCCTCGGCGAGGCGCCCGAGCCGGCCGCCGAGGCGGAGATCGAGGACGCCCGGCCGGTGCACGTGCTGCCACTGAGCGCCCGCACCGAGGACGCCCTCGCCGCCCTCGCCGGCCGGTACGCCGGCCACCTGGGATCCGCCGCGGACCGGACCGACGACGTCTGCCACACCGCCGCCGTGGGCCGCGGCCGGCTGTCCCGCCGGGCGGTGGTCGTCGGCACCGACCGGCCCGCGCTCGTGCAAGGACTGCGGGAGCTGGCCGCCGGGCGGCCGTCCCGGTCGGTCCACCGCGGGACAGCGCGGCCCGGCGGCCCCGAGCCGCTCGCGTTCCTCTTCCCCGGCCAGGGTAGCCAGCACGTCCACATGGGACGGCAGCTGTACGTGACCAACGCCGTCTTCCGGGACGAGCTGATGCGGTGCGCCGATCTGCTGGACGGCGTGCTCGACCGTCCACTGCAGACGATCCTGTTTCCGGCCCGGGGCGATGAGGAGCTGCTGTCCCGCACCGAGTACGCGCAGCCCGCCCTGGTCGCGTTCGGCATCGCCCTGGCCCGGCTGTGGTCCGGCTGGGGAATCCGGCCCGACGCCGCGCTCGGCCACAGCCTCGGCCAGATCACCGCCGCGGCGGTGACCGGGGTGCTCGACGACGCCGACGCCCTGCGGCTGGCCGCCCACCGGGGCCGGCTGATGCAGGCACTGCCCGCGGGCGGCGGCATGACGGCCGTGCTCACCGACGAGGCGACCGTCCGGGCGGCGCTCGCGACCGCGGGGTCCCCGCCGGACGTCGTCGTCGGTGCCGTCAACGGCCCCGCGAACACCGTGCTGTCCGGGCCGCTGAGCGGGCTGGCCGCGGTGACGGCGGTGCTGAGCCGGGACGGGCACGCGATCCGGCCGCTCCCGGTCGCGCACGCCTTCCACTCGCCGCTCATGGCGCCGGTCGAGGCGGACCTCGCGGAGCTGGCGGCGACGCTGCCGCACGCCCGGCCGCGGGTTCCGCTCGTGTCCGATGTGGACAGTGCCTTCGTCGGCCCGGAGCTGCCGCTGGACGCGGCCTTCTGGCCGCGGCAGCTGTGCGAGCCGGTCCGCTTCGCCGCCGGCCTCGACCGCCTGGCGGAACGAGGAATCCGGCGATACCTGGAGATCGGGCCCCGCCCGACGCTGACCGCGCTCGGCGGCCGGGACCGACCCGGCGCCGACTGGCTGCCGTCGCTGCGCGGCCGGGGCGACGACTGGACGACGCTCGCCGACTCCCTGGCCCGCCTGCACGTACGTGGGTACCCGGTCGACTGGGCCGGCGTCGACGCCGGCTACCCGTACCGCCGGGTGACGCTGCCCGGCTACCCGTTCGAGCGCACGCGGCACTGGTTCGCCGAGCCCGGCCGCCCGCCCGCCGCCGCACCGGAGGTGCTTCCCGTGACCGCACCGGCACAGACCACCGCCACGGAACCGGCCGCCATCCCGGTCGCCGACCGGGCCGAGGTGCTCGCGGTGGTCCGCGCGACGCTCGCCGAGTTCCTCGAGATGGACCAGGCCGACCTCGACCCGGACGAGTCCTTCCTCCGGCTCGGCGCCGACTCCGTCGTGCTGATCCAGGCGCTGCAGACGATCCAGGAGCGCTTCGGGGTGGAGATCCCGGTGGCCCAGCTGTTCGAGGAGACCAACACGCTGCGGCGGCTGACCGACTTCCTGACCCGGCAGGTCGCCCACCGGACGTTGCCCTCCCGGCCGGCGACTCCCGGTCCGGTGGCTCCCGGTCCGGTGGCTCCCGGTCCCGCGGTGGATGCCGACCCGGCCGCCCGGTTCCTGGCCGTCCACGCCCAGGTGATGACCCAGGCGTACGAGCTGCTGACCGGAACCCGCCCGCCCGCCGCCGCTATCCCCGCCCCGCCGCCGGCCGCCGCACCCGCGTCCCCGCCGGACGTCTATGTGCCGTTCAGCGCGGCGCCTCCGGACCGGCGCAGCGCACTGAGCCCGGACCAGCAGACGTTCCTGGCCGACGTCGTCCGCCGCTACACCGGGCGGACCCAACTCTCGCGCCGGCACGCGGACAGCGAACGACCCGGCCACGCCGACATCCGGCACGTGCTGACCGGCCACCTCGACCTCAAGGACATCCGCTACCCGCTGACCGTCAGCCGCTCGGTCGGGTCCCGGATCTGGGACCTCGACGGCAACGAGTATGTCGACCTGACGATGGGCTTCGGCGTCAACTTCTTCGGCCACGACGAGCCGTTCGTCACCGACGCCGTCCGGGCCCAGCTCGACGCCGGCATGCAACTGGGACCGCAGACGCCGCTGGCGGCGGAGGTGGCGGACCTGGTCCGCGAGCTCACCGGCAACGAGCGGGTCTCCTTCTGCAACACCGGCTCGGAGGCGGTGATGCTCGCCGTCCGGCTGGCCCGGGCGGCGACCGGCCGCAGCCGGGTGGCGCTGTTCGCCGGGTCGTACCACGGCTCGGCCGACCCGATCCTGTCCCGGCCGGCCGACCCGCAGATCACCGGCGCAGCGGCGCCGATGTCGCCCGGGCTGCCGGCCTCGATCAGTGCCGACACGCTCGTGCTGCGGTACGGCGGGGAGGCCGCGCTGCGCGCGCTCGAGGAGCACGCCGGGGAGCTGGCCGCGGTGCTGGTGGAACCGGTGCAGAGCCGCCGGCCGGAGCTGCAGCCGGTGGACTTCCTGCGGCGGCTGCGGGCGCTCACCGAGCGGGCCGGGATCCCGCTGATCTTCGACGAGGTCATCACCGGCTTCCGCGTCCATCCGGCCGGCGCCCAGGGCATCTTCGGCATCCGGGCCGACATCAGCGTGTACGGGAAGGTCGCGGGCGGCGGGCTCCCGATCGGGATCGTCGCGGGCGACGCCCGCTGGCTGGACGGCATCGACGGCGGCGCCTGGAGCTTCGCCGGTGGCGAGCTGCCCTCGGCGCGGCGGACGTTCTTCACCGGCACCTTCTGCAAGCACCCGCTGGCGATGGCGGCCAGCCGGGCGGTGCTGCGGCGGCTGCGGGACGGCGGCGGCGTGCTGCAGGAGGAGCTGAACCGGCGGACCGAACGGCTGGTGGACAGGCTCAACGCCGTCGTCACGGCCGGCGGGCTGCCGCTGCGGGTGGTCCGGTTCGGGTCGCTGTTCCGGTTCCGGCTTCTCGGGGAAGCGCCCCAGTCCGAGGTCACCGAGCTCTTCTACGCCCTGCTCCTGCTGCACGGCGTGTACGTCTGGGAGGGCCGCAACTGCTTCCTGTCCCTCGCGCACACCGAGGCCGACGTGGACCGGGTGGTCGACGCGGTGACCGCGACCATGGCCGAACTGGACGCGGCCGGCCTCCTCGACCGCGGCACCCCGCCCGCGATCGGCGCCGCGGAGCCCGCCGGTGACCACTCGGCTCCGATCCCCGTGCTGCCGCGGGACGGGAGCGTCGCGCTGCCGCTGTCGTCCACCCAGCGCCGCTTCTGGTTCCTCGATCAGCTGCGGCCCGGCTCCCACGACTACAACCTGTCCTGCCGGATGGACCTGACCGGACGGCTGGACCTCGGCGCGGTCCGGCGGGCGCTGGCCCGGATCGTCGCCCGGCACGAGACGTTGCGGTCCCGCTTCCGGGCGACCGGCGGCGAGCCCACCGTCGTCGTCGACCGGCCGGCGCCGCTCCGGCTCGACCTCGTCGACCTGTCCGGATCGTCCATTGTGGACCCGGGCGGCGCCGACCGGCTGGCGACCGAGCACGCCCACCTGGCCTTCGACCTGGCCGCCGGCCCGCCGCTGCGGGTGACGCTGCTGCGCCTCGGCGAGCGGGAGCACCGCCTGCTGCTGACCGTGCACCATGTCGCGGCCGACCACTGGTCGATGGGCCTGCTGGTCAGCGAGTTCCAGGAGGAGTACTCGGCCGCGGTCGAGCGGCGTCCGTCGTCGCTCGGGGAGCCGGAGGTCCAGTTCGCCGATGTCGCCGCCTGGGAGCAGCGGAAGCTGAACTCGAGCTGGCTCGACGGCCAGCTGGCGTACTGGCGGGATCGGCTGGCCGGGACGCCCGTCCTGGCGCTGCCGACGGACCGGCCGCGGGGCGAGCGGCAGTCCTCCGCCGGCGCCCGGACCGAGCTGCGGGTGGACCCCGGTCTCACCGACTCGCTCCGGGCCGTGGCCCGGGCCGAGGGCGTGACCCTCTACATGCTGCTGCTGGCCGCCTTCACCGTCACGCTCGCCCGCGCCGCGGGCCAGGACGACGTCGCGATCGGCAGCGCGGTCGCGAACCGGTCCCGCCCCGAAACGAGGTCGCTGGTGGGGCCGTTCATCAACACGCTGGTGCTGCGGACCGACCTGTCCGGCGCGCCGACGCTGCGGGAGGCGGTGGCCCGGGTCCGCGACACCTGCCTGGGCGCCTACGCCCACCAGGAGGTGCCCTTCGACAAGCTGGTCGAGGTGCTCGCCCCGGACCGGGATCCGGCCCGCGGCCCGTTCTTCCAGGTGATGTTCCAGTACATCGGCGTGCCGGTGGACCCGGTGCGGCTGCCCGGGCTGGCGCTGAGCGTGGGCGACGTGCCGAGCGACACGGTCAAGTTCGACCTGCTGCTCGACGTGCTGCCTGCCGGCGGTGGGCTGTCCGCGCTCGTCCAGTACAACACCGACCTGTACGACCGGCCCACGATCGACCGGCTGACCGGGCAGTGGCTGGCCGTGCTGGAGGCCGCCGCGGACGACCTCGACCGTCCCCTCGCGGCGCTGCCGTCGCTGCCGGCCGCCGACCGGCGGCGGCTGCTCACCGACTGGGCGGCGGGCCCGGCCGGTCCGGCCCAGGACACCCTGCTGCACTCGGCCTTCGAGGCCACGGCCCGCCGCTCGCCGGACGCGGTCGCGGTCCGGATCGGCGCCGAGGCGGTGGGCTTCCGGGACCTCGACGAGCGCGCCAACCGGCTCGGTCACCACCTGCGCGGCCTCGGGGTCGGACCGGAGACCCTGGTGCCGATCTGCCTGGACCGGTCGGTGGACATGGTCGTCGCGATCCTCGGCGTGCTGAAGGCCGGCGGCGCGTACGTGCCGCTCGACCCCGACAGCCCACCCCAGCGGCTGCGCGCGCTGGGCGCCGACGTCGCCGGCCCGGTGGTGGTCACCACGAGCCGGTGGGAAGCCGCGTTCGACGGGCCGGTGCTCGCGCTCGACGCGGCCCGCGAGGCCGTCGGCGCGCAGCCGGCCGCGCCCGTGCCCGGGCGGGTGGATCCGGGCAATCCCTGCTACCTGATCTACACCTCCGGTTCCACCGGAGTCCCGAAGGGCGTGGTGATCAGCCACGCGGCGGCCGGCCGGCGCCTGGCCTGGCAGCAGTCCCAGTGGCCGGTCGGCCCCGGCGACGGCGTGCTGCAGAACTTCTCGTACTGCTTCGACGCCTCGGTATGGGAGATCTTCGCCCCGCTGTCGAACGGGGCCGAGCTGGTCCTGTCCGAACCGGGACGGCAGCACGACCCCGAGTACCTGGCGCGGCTGCTGGTCCGGCACCGCTGCCCGATCCTCAAGGTGGTGCCGTCGATGCTCGCGGTGCTCCTCGAGGAGCCGGCGCTGCGGGAGTGCCGGGGCACGGTCCGGACGATCTGCTGCGGTGGGGAGACCTTGCCGCCAGGGCTGCTGGACCGGTGCGCGGCGGTGCTGCCCGGAGCCCGGCTGCACAACATGTACGGGCCGACCGAGACGACCATCACCGCCACCTTCTGGCCCGCTGAGCCCGGACGGCGGGACCGCGCCCCGATCGGCCGGCCGGTCGCGGACACCGAGGTCTTCGTCCTCGACGACGCCCTCGAACCGGTGCCCGCCGGCGTGCCGGGCGAGGTGCACATCGCCGGTCCGGGGCTCGCCCGCGGCTACTGGCGCCGCCCCGGCCGGACCGCCGCCAGCTTCGTCCCGCGACCGCACGGCGGCCGGCCGGGGGAGCGGCTCTACCGCACCGGCGACCTCGCCCGCTGGCTGCCGGACGGCACGCTGGAGCACGTCGGCCGCTCCGACGGCCAGGTGAAGATCCGCGGCTACCGGATCGAACTCGGCGAGGTGGAGGCGGCCGTCCGGGCGCTGCCCGGCGTCGGGGACGCCGCCGTCCTGGTACGGGACGTGGCCGGCGACCCGCAGCTGACCGCCTTCGTGGCGGCCGCGGACGCGGCCGACCGGTCCGGACTGGAGCCGGTGATCCTCGCCGAAGGGCTGCGGGCGGCGCTGCCGGCGCCGATGGTGCCGTCCCGGTTCGTGCTGCTGGACCGGCTGCCGCGCCGGCCCAGCGGCAAGCTGGACCGGCAGGCGCTGATGTCCACTGTGGAGGGCGAGCTGCCGGTCGGGCCGGAGGCGGTCCGGGCCCGCACCGAGACCGAGCAGCGGCTCGGTCGCCTGTGGATGGAGGTGCTCGGACTGTCCGAGGTCGGGGTGCACGACAACTTCTTCCGGCTCGGCGGTCACTCGCTGGTCGCGACTCGCCTCATCGCCCGGGTGAACGAGGACTTCGGCGCGGCGCTGCCGCTCAGCCTGGTCTTCGAGGAGCCCACGGTGGCGGCGATGGCGGCCGAGCTCGACCGGGCGGTGGACGGGCCCCGGCCGGAGCCGATCGGCGTCGCCGCCCGGCGCGAGATCGTCCTACCCGCGGGGGAGGGGCGGTGAGCGCGACGGCGGTGCTCGCGAGGCGCGAGCGCTACCGCCGCTGGCTGCCGTACGGGCTGGGCACCGGCGGGAGCGACCTGCGGCTGTTCTGCCTGCCGCACGTCGGCGGCGGCGCGTCGGCCTTCGCCGGGTGGATCGACCCGCTGGCCCCGGCCGTCGACGTCTGCCCGGTCCAGTCGCCCGGCCGGGAGAACCGGCTCGGGGAGCCGCCGATGACGAGGATGGACGAGCTCGTCGACGCGCTGGCCTCGGCGCTGCTGCCGTTCCTGGACGTCCCGTTCGCGCTGCTCGGCCACAGCATGGGCGGCATCGTCGGCTACGAGCTGGCGGGCGAGCTGTGGCGCCGCTACCGGCTCGTGCCGAGCATGCTGATCGTGTCGTCGTCCTCGGCCCCGCACCTGGTCGACCACGGGCGTACCGCGCTGGAGGGACTCTCTGACGCGGAGTTCGTGCGGACGGTGCACGAGACGTACGGCGGGATCCCGGACACCCTGGCCGACCAGCCCGAGCTGCTGGCGGCGTTCCTGCCCGCTCTGCGGGGCGACATGGCGCTGATGGACTCCTACCGGCCCTTGGATCGCCCGCCGGTGCGGGCTCCGCTGCTGGTCCTCGGTGGGACCGAGGACCAGGCCGTGCCGCGCGCCGTCCTGGAGCCCTGGTCCGAGTATGCCGCCCGGGGACTCACCCTCCGGATGCTGCCCGGCGGGCACTTCCATCCGTTCACCGGCGACCGGTTCCCCGAGCTGCTCGCCGACCAACTCCGGAAAGGTCCGCGGTCATGATCGACACCTCCCTCGTCCTCCTCGTCCCCGCGCACGGGCGGGCACTCGCACAGCTGGCCGGAGCCGGGCGCGCGCGGCTGCGGGCGGAACTGCTCGAGCACGGCGCGTTGCTGTTCCGGGGCGGCGACGTGGGCGGTGTGGACGGCTTCGCCGCCGCGGTCCGGGCCTTGTCCGGCGAGCCGCTGGCCTACTCCGAGCGGTCCTCACCGCGCAGCGAGATCAGCGGCCGGGTCTACACCTCCACCGAGTACCCGGCGGAACAGGAGATCTTCCTGCACAACGAGAACTCCTACCAGCGCAGCTGGCCGGCGCACGTGTGGTTCTGGTGCGTACGGAGGCCGGCCACCGGGGGCGCCACCCCGCTGGCCGACACCCGGGCCGTGCTGCGCGCCATCGATCCGGACGTCCGCGAGGAGTTCCGGCAGCGGCGCTGGTCGGTCGTCCGTACCTTCCACCCCGAGCTCGGCCTGCGCTGGCAGGAGGTCTTCGGCACCGAGGACCGCGGCGAGGTGGCGGACTACTGCCGCCGGCAGGGGATCGTGGCCGAGTGGCTGGAGCGCGACGTGCTGCGGACCACGGCCGTCCGGGACGCGATCCACCGGCACCCGGTCACGGGGGAGGAGGTGTGGTTCAACCACGCCACGGTCTTCCACCCCTCCACCCTGCCGACCGAGACCCGGCAGGGCCTGCTGGAGATGTACGGGGAGGCCGCCCTGCCGGCGAGCAGCTACTACGGCGACGGCGGCCGGATCGGCGACGAGGTCGCCGAGCACCTGCGGGCGGCGTACCGCTCGGCGTCCACCCGGTTCGACTACGACCCGGACGACGTCGTCGTCGTCGACAACATGCTCACCGCGCACGGCCGCGAGCCGTACACGGGACCCCGGAAGGTGGCGGTCGCGATGGCCGACGCCGCGCCGATCCCCGAGACCGTCCGGGCCTGACGGCGTGCTTGTGGGGTCGCCGGGGCACGTCCGAGCCGCTCGTCCGCCCTCGACCGGCCGGCGTTTGCTCAGGACACGGGGGACGACACCCGCGACGATGAGGCCCGCCAGGCGACGCGGCCCGGCGGAGAAAACCGCTCCATACGGACAGATGGGGCTGAAGCTCACATATCACCTAAATACCAACCTGCCACGGCGGAGGCTTCGCCCGCGCCGTCGGAGACTGCTTCGTGTCCGAGGGGGGACTTGAACCCCCACGCCCGTTAAAGGGCACTAGCACCTCAAGCTAGCGCGTCTGCCATTCCGCCACCCGGACCGGTCTGCCGGACCACCTTACCGGGACGGCACAGGGTGTCCCAACGGGGTTCGGTGGTAGTAATCGGGCCATGAGCAGCCAGGCACCCAACGCCCAGGACGAGGTCGTCGAGCTGTGCTCGGAGCTGATCCGGATCGACACCTCCAATCCGACCAGCACCGAGCGCGCCGCCGCCGAGTGGGTCACCGGGAAGCTCGACGAGGTCGGCGTCGAGTCCCGGCTGTACGAGTCGGAGCCGGGCCGGGCCAGCGTCGTCGCCCGCATCGAGGGCGCCGACCGCAGTCGCCCCGGCCTGCTGATCCACGGCCATCTGGACGTGGTGCCGGCGGAGGCGAGCGAGTGGTCGGTGCATCCGTTCGGGGGTGAGGAGAGGGACGGCTTCGTCTGGGGCCGGGGCGCGATCGACATGAAGGACATGGACGCGATGACGCTCGCGCTGGTCCGCCGGTGGGCCCGGACCGGCACGAAGCCGCCGCGCGACGTGGTGGTCGCGTTCGTGGCCGACGAGGAGGCCGGCGGGACCAAGGGCGCCCGGTTCCTGGTCGACGAGCACGCCGAGGAGTTCGAGGGCTGCACCGAGGCGGTCAGCGAGGTCGGCGGGTTCAGCGTCACGATCAGGGACGACCTGCGGATGTACCCGATCCAGGCCGCGGAGAAGGGCATGGCCTGGCTCCGGCTGGTGGCCCGCGGCCGCCCCGGCCACGGCTCGATGCACAACGACGACAACGCGGTCACCCGGCTGGCCGAGGCCGTCGCCCGCGTCGGCGGGCACGAGTTCCCCATCGTCATGACGAAGACGGTGCGGCTCTTCCTGGAGGCCCTGTCCGAGCAGCTCGGCGTGGAGATCGACCTGGACTCGGCCGACCGGGAGGAGGTCACCGCGCTGGTCCGCCGGCTCGGCGGCCTGGCGGTGATGATCGGACCGACGCTGAGCAACACCGCGAACCCGACGATGCTCGAGGCCGGCTACAAGTCCAACGTCATCCCCGGTACGGCGGCGGCGACGATCGACGGCCGCTTCCTGCCCGGCCAGGAGGACGAGTTCGAGAAGCAGATCGACGAGCTGCTCGGCTCCGGGGTGGTGAAGGAGTGGATCCACCGCGACCAGGCGGTGGAGACGGACTTCGACGGGGCGCTGGTGGACGCGATGGCGGCGGCGCTGCGGGCCGAGGACGACAAGGCGCTGCCGGTCCCGTACACGATGTCGGGCGGGACGGACGCCAAGTCCTTCGAGCGGCTGGGCATGCGCTGCTTCGGGTTTTCGCCGCTGCTGCTGCCACCGGACGTGGACTTCGCGCGGATGTTCCACGGCATCGACGAGCGGGTGCCGGCGGAGGCGCTGCGCTTCGGCGTCCGCGTCCTGGACCGCTTCGTGGCGGGGTCATGAGCGGCCGCATCCGGCCGACGGCGCCGGTCGCGCTGGTCACCGGCGGCGCCGGCGGCTTCGGCCGCGCGTTCAGCCGCCGGCTGTCCGCCCGCGGGTACGCGGTGGTGGTCGCCGACCTGGACGCGGACGGCGCCGCCGAGGTGGCGACCGACGTCGGCGGCACCCCGGTCCGGGCCGATGTGAGCCGCCCCGAGGAGGTCGTCCGCGCCGTCCGTACCGCGATCGAGGCGTACGGGCGGCTGGACGTGGTCGCCCTCAACGCCGGCATCGGCTCGGGGCTGGGGCCGACGGACCCGCTGGACCTGGCCGCGTACCGGCGGATCGTCGGGGTCAACCAGGACGCGGTCGTGTACGGGCTGGACGCCGCCGTCCCGCACCTGCGCGGCTCCGGCGGCAAGGTGGTGGTCACCGCCTCGCTGGCCGGGCTGGTCCCGATGCCGGCCGACCCGCTCTACACGCTGACCAAGACCGCGGTCGTCGGGTACGTCCGGGCGGTCGCGCCGCCGCTGGCCGAGCTGGGCGTGACGGTGACGGCGCTGTGCCCGGGGTTCGCCGACACGGCGATCCTGGGCGCGCTGCGGGAGCCGCTCGCGGCCGCGGCGATGCCGTTGCTGTCGCCGGACGACGTCGGGGACGCGTTCCTGGCGGTGCTGGATTCCGGCAAGCCGGGGGAGTGCTGGTTCGTGCAGCCCGGCCGGGAGCCCGGCCCGTACGGGTTCCGCGGCGTCCCGGGACCCCGCCGCCCGGACACCGGCCCGGCCGAGCCGGGAGCCGGCGCCGCCCCGGCCGATCCCGGCCCCGCCCCGGCCGATCCCGGCGCCGGGCCGGGCGGGACGTCGGCGTGAAGGCCTGGCAGGTACGCCGGCTCGGGACCCCGGCCGACGCGCTCGAGCTGGCCGAGGTTCCCGATCCGGTCGCCGGCCCGGGCGAGCTGCTGGTCCGCGTCGAAGCCTGCGCGCTGAACTTCCCGGACGTGCTGATGTGCGCCGGTTCCTACCAGGAGAAGCCCGACCTGCCGTTCACGCCGGGGCTGGAGATCTGCGGCACGGTGGTCGGCGAGGACCGGCGTGTCCTCGGCGGGCCGCCGCTGCCGCACGGCGGACTGGCCGAGCTGGCCGTGCTGCCGGCCGACGGCGCCTTCGACGTGCCGGCCGCGATGCCGGCCGACGAGGCCGCGTCGCTGCTGATCACGTACCAGACCGCGTACGTGGGGCTGCACCGGCGGGCGCGGCTGCAGGCGGGCGAGTGGCTGCTGGTGCACGCCGGCGCCGGTGGCGTCGGCTCGGCCGCGATCCAGGTCGGGCTGGCCGCGGGGGCCCGGATCATCGCGACCGCGGGCGGCCCGGAGAAGACCGCGGTCTGCCGGCAGCTCGGCGCGCACGAGGTGATCGACTACCGCGCGGAGGACATCGCCGCCCGGGTCAAGGAGCTCACCGGCGGGCACGGCGCGGACGTGGTCTGGGACCCGGTCGGCGGGGACGTGTTCGACGCGTCCCGGCGCTGCATCGCGTTCGAGGGCCGGCTGGTGGTGGTCGGCTTCACCGCGGGCCGGATCCCGTCGGTGCCGGCCGGGCACGTGCTGGTGAAGAACTACTCGGTGGTCGGCCTGCACTGGGGGCTCTACCGGCAGCAGGATCCGGGAGTGATCGCAGCGGCGCACGAGGCGCTCAAGGACCTCTACGCGGCCGGGAGCATCAAGCCGCTCGTATCGGAACGGGTACCCATGGCCGAGGCGCCCGCGGCGCTGACCCGCCTGGGGTCCCGCGGGACGGTCGGGAAGGTGGTCGTGCTGCCCTGGAGCTAGCGAGCTACAGGGCGGGGCGCGGGAGGGGGACCCGCCCGCTGGAGCGGCGTCGCCGCAGGGTCACCTGACGGGTGCCGTCGGCGTGCAGCCGGACGGTCGACAGTTCCCAGCCGCCGTACTCGGCGTGCAGGGAGAGCTGGACCGCGGCGGTGCCGCGGTCGATGCCGGGAGGGATGCGCACCGGCACGTATTCGTACTCCGCGGTTGCGGGTGACATGCCGGCGATTCTGCCCCTGTGTCACCCGGAAGTCAGCCGTCGGAGTCCTGAAGTTCTCCCGCCAGCAGCTCCCGCAGCCGGGTCCGCCGGGGCCGGGCGCCGACGTCGCGGACCGCCCGGGCCAGCGCCGGGCCGACCGCCGGCACCACCGACAGGTGCCGCTGCGCCCTGGTCAGCGCGGTGTAGACCAGCGGCCGGGACAGCATCCCGCCCGCCTCCGGGGGCAGTACGGCCACCACCGCCGGCCATTCCGAGCCCTGGGCCCGGTGCACGGTGACGGCCCAGCCGTGCCGGAGGTCGGCCAGCGCGCGGCCGGTCACGTTGGCCGGCCCGGACGCGAACTCGACGGTCACGGTGCCGTCCTTGGCCGCGGACACCATGCCGACCTCGCCGTTGGCGTACCCGGTCGGCTCGGCCTCGAGGTGGTTCGCGGTCGCGACCACCCGGTCGCCCGGGTCGAAGCCGGAGACGGTGCCCCGGCCCGGGTTGAGCTTGCCCTTCAGCGCCTTGTTCAGCTCCAGCGTGCCCGCGGGCCCCTTGTGCACCGGGGTCACCACCTGCACGTCGTCGGCCGGGATGCCGAGCACCCGCGGGATCGAGTCGGTGACCAGCTGCACGACCCGGTGCGCGGCCTCGGCCGCCCCGGTGGCCGGCACCAGCACGACCTCCTTGTCCGGATCGTCCACCGGCGGCAGGGTGCCGCCGCGGACGCCGGTGGCCAGCCGGGCGATCGCGCCGCCGGCGGCCTGCCGGTAGAGCGTGGTCAGCTCGACCACCGGCACCGTGCCCGAGTCGACCAGGTCGGCCAGCACCCGGCCGGGCCCGATCGAGGGCAGCTGGGCCGGGTCGCCGACCAGCAGCAGGTGGGTCCCGTCGGCGCAGGCCTCCAGCAGCGCGGCGGCCAGCTCCACGTCGAGCATCGAGGTCTCGTCGACGACCACGAGCGACGCGTCCAGCGGCCACTCCTCGCCGCGGGCGAACGTCCCGGTCCGGCCCTGCGCCCCGAGCAGCCGGTGCAGGGTCGCGGCGGGGGAGTCGCCGAGCTCCTCCAGCCGCTTGGCCGCCCGGCCGGTCGGCGCGGCCAGCGCGACCGTGACGCCCTGCTTCTCGGCCAGCTGGACCAGCACGGCCACCGTACGGCTCTTGCCGGTGCCGGGGCCGCCGGTCAGCACGCTCACGCCGTGGGTGAGCACCGCCTCGACCGCGCCGCGCTGGGTCTCGTCCAGCTCGTCCAGCGCCGCCCCGCCGTCGGCGTTCGTGATCGGCTCGGCGGTCGCGGTCAGCCGGGCGATCGCCTCGGCCACCGACTCCTCCGCCATCGCCAGCCGCTGCAGCGCCAGCGTCCCGTCGGCCTCGTGCACGGTGCCGGCCTCGATCGCGGCCGCGATCGCGCCCGGCGGGTCGGTCACGGCCTCCGCCTGCAGCGCGGCCAGCACGAGCTCGATCGGCTGGACGGTGTGGCCGTCGCGGGCGGCCCGGTTCAACGCGTACGCGACCAGGGCCCGGCCGCGGCGCGGGTCGTCCCGCCGGACCCCGGGCAGGGCCGAGACCGCGACCCGGTCGGCCTCCACGATCCGGACGTCGGGCAGCTCCAGCAGCCGCCAGGGGTCGTCCCGCAGCCGCCGGGCGGCGTCGTCGCCGAACGCGTCCACCGCCCGGCTCGCGACCCGGGCCCGCAGCCCGGCCGGGACGACGAGCTGGGCCACCTCGTACACGTGGGCGGCGCCGATCCAGCCGGACAGCAGCCGGCCGGCCCGGATCGTGCCGACCTTGGGGAGGTTCGCGAGCTTCGCCGCGGTGACGTCCTCGGGGGCGGTGATCCCGGCCGCCGGCAGCGCCTCACCGAGGGTGCGCCCGAGCCCCGGCCAGAGCCCGTCGGAACAGAATGCCTCGAAGACGGGGTCGGCCACCGGGCGAGGTTACCGACGTCGGGCTCGGCGGGCCCGGTCGGCACCGCCGCCGGACTCTGCGCGGTCGCGCAGAAGGACTGCCCAGGAGTGCTGTAACCGGTCCCCGCCCGTGACCGGACCGCGGCGGCACCCGGACCGGGGTGCCGCCGCGGGTCCGGCGGTGTTCGCGCGACGGCGGCGGGCGGGGGGCGCTGCCGCCGTCGCGCGAGGTCCTACGGGCGGCCGAGGGCGCGGTACGACCAGCCCGCGGCCCGCCAGGCCGCCCCGTCCAGCGCGTCCCGCCCGTCCACGATCCGCCGCCGGGCGACGGTCCGGCCGAGCAGCTCCGGGTCGATCTGCCGGAAGTCCGACCACTCGGTCAGCAGCACGACGGCGTCGGCGTCCCGGGCGGCGTCCAGCGCGCTGGTGCCGTACCGGAGCTCCGGGTGCTGCCGGCGGGCGTTCTCGTTCGCGGCCGGGTCGTACACGGTCACGGTCGCGCCGAGGCCGTGCATGGTGGCGGCGACGTCGAGCGCGGGGGAGTCGCGGATATCGTCGGAGTTCGGCTTGAACGCGGCGCCGAACGCGGCCACCCGCTTGCCCTCGAACGAGCCGTCGACCTGCTCGCGGACCAGGTCCACCATCCGGGCCCGCCGGCGCAGGTTGATCGCGTCGACCTCGCGCAGGAAACCGACCGCCTGCCCGGCGCCGAGCTCCTCGGCCCGGGCCATGAACGCGCGGATGTCCTTGGGCAGGCAGCCGCCGCCGAAGCCGAGCCCCGGGTGCAGGAACCGGCCGCCGATGCGGTCGTCGTGGGCCAGCGCCCTGGCCAGGTCCCGCACGTCGGCGCCGACGGTCTCGCAGACCTCGGCCATCGCGTTGATGTAGGAGATCTTGGTGGCCAGGAACGAGTTCGCGGCCACCTTGACCAGCTCGGCCGTGGCCAGGTCGGTCACGACCACCGGGGTGCCGGCGTCCACGATCGGCCGGAACGCCGCGTGCAGCTGCTCCGAGGCCCATTCCGACCGGACGCCGAAGACCAGCCGGTCCGGCTTCATCGTGTCGTCGACGGCGTAGCCCTCGCGCAGGAACTCCGGGTTCCAGGCCAGCTCGACCTCGTCGCCGGCCGGCGCGAGCTCCGTCACCAGCGCGGTCAGCCGGGCCGCGGTGCCGACCGGGACCGTCGACTTGCCGACCACCAGCACGCGCCGGGTCAGGTGCGGCGCCAGCGCCCGGACCGACGCGTCGACGTAGGTCATGTCGGCCGCGTGCGAGCCCTTCTGCTGCGGCGTGCCGACGCAGACGAAGTGCACGTCGCCGAACGCCGCGGCCTCCTCGTACGAGGTGGTGAACCGCAGCCGGCCCGACTCCAGCGCCTTGGCCAGCTGCTCGGGCAGCCCGGGCTCGAAGAACGGGACCTCACCGGCGTTGAGCTTCGCGACCTTCGACTCGTCGACGTCGAGGCCGAGAACCTCGTAGCCGAGCACGGCCATGCAGATGGCGTGCGTCGCGCCGAGGTAGCCGGTGCCGAGCACCGTCAGCCGGGGCAGGGTCTGGGTCATCTGTCGTCTCTCCACTGTGGACGGACCGCGCCGCGGGGTGCCGCGGGCGGTACTGGTTCCGGAAAGGGAAGGGGATGCCGCCCGGCGCGGGCGGGGGTCCGCGCCGGACGGCAGCTGCGGGGCGTACCGGGGTCAGGCGCAGGTCACGTTGGCCAGGCCCTTGCCGCCGGACGCCTTGTTGTCGCAGGCGACCTTGTTGCCCAGCACCGGCTTGAGCGCGATGCCGTAGTCCTTGACGCCGGTGGCGGTGTTGCCCTTGAACACGTTGCCGGTGCCCCAGCCGTCGGCGACGTTGTGGGTCTGGAACCCGTCGACCGGCGAGTTCGAGCCCCGGTTGTCCTCGATCAGCCAGCTGTTGCCCTTGACGTCGACCCAGGAGTCGCCGCCCTCGTCGGTCAGCGCCGAGCCGTCGAAGACGTTGCCGACCAGGACGCCGCTGCTGGTGCCCTCCTTGATGTCGACGGACTCGGCGGTGGTCGCGGAGATCGAGTTGCCGCGTACGACGTTGCGGTCGCTGCGGTCCGGCCCGCCCTGGGAGTAGGTCGGCCAGTTCGAGACGGCCGACCCGACGTAGATCCCCTCGCCGAACTTCTCCCGCCGCTTGCCGGTGTCGTGCACGGTGTTGCCGACGACGAGGTTGTCCGAGGAGAACGCCCGCAGGTGGATGCCCTCGTCGCCGATGTCGTGCACGGTCAGGCCCTGGATGATCGAGTGCTGGGACTTGTCGGCGACGACGCCCTTCTGCGCGTTCTGGACGGAGAAGCCGACCAGCCGCCACCAGCTCGCGCCGTCGAGGTGGAAGCCGTAGCCCTCCTTGACGCCGCCGCCGTCGATCACCGCGCCGGAGCCGCCGCAGAGGAAGATCGGCGCCGATTGGGTGCCGGACTTCGTCGTCACGAACTTGCCGGTGTACGTGCCGTCGGCCAGCGCGATGCTGTCGCCCGGCTGCGCGTTCTCCAGCGCCGTGGTCAGGTCGTCGGCGCTGGAGACCGTCACCGTGGCGCCCGGGCACTTCACCGGGCCCGGGTCCGGCGGCGGGGCCGCCGGCGCGTCGGGGACGGGGGAAGTGGACTCGTCGTCGCCCTTGTCCTTCTTCTTGGTCGGGCTGGCGGACGGCCCGGCGACCCCGCCGGACACGCCCAGGGAGGCGTCCCCGGACGGCGTCGGGGTCCCCGCGGCGGAGCTGCCGTCGTCGGAACCACCGCACCCGGCGACAGCCAGGGCGACCACGGCGAGCGCGGCCACAGCTGCGGTACGCCTCACGGCCGCTCCTCCTGCCACGGCCCGTCCTCGGCCGACCGGCGCGGGCGGGGGAGCACGGTCGTCGCGTCCTCGTGGTACGCCGGCTCCGGCCGCCGCAGCGTGGTGGTCGCGTCCTCCTCGTACGGCGGCAGACCGTGCCCGTTCGACGGGTGCACCGGCAGGCCGGCGCCGTTCGACGGATGACCGGACAGGCCGGATCCATCTGACGGGTGCCCGGACAGGCCGGATCCATCTGACGAATGCCCGGACAGGCCGGATCCACTTGACGGGTGCCCGGACCGGCCGGCGCCGTTCGACGGGCTCGCCGCCGGGATACCGAGACCGTTGGACGGGTGCGCCGGGCCGGGCTCGCCGGTCCGCCCGATCACCAGGTTCGGCGCGTCCGAGGACGGCGCCGGCAGCGCGCCACCCGTCCGCGGCAGCCACTCGGTCCGGTCCTCCCTCCGGGTGACCGGCCGCTCGGCCAGCAGGTCCGACAGCCGCTCGGGCGACGGGTCACTGGTCCGCCCCGCCCCGAACAGGTCCGGCTGCGAGTCGGTCGCCCGCCGCGCGCCGGGACGGCCGGGTCCCAGGTCCGGCTGCGGCTCGGCGCTGCGCCGGGCGCCGGGGCGCTCGGCGAGCAGGTCCGAGAGGCGGTCGGCCGGGCGGCCGACCGACCGGTCCACCGGTCCGGCGGCCGGGTCGGCACCCGTGCGCTCGTAGCGCGGCTTCCACTCCGGCGCCGGCTCCGGGCGCGACCAGGTCGGCCGCGCCTCGACCCCGCCGGGCGGCCGCACGTCGACCGGCGGCAGCGGAGCCGGCCGCGGCGCGACCGCGGGCAGCGCGTTCGTCACCGGCCGCGGGTCCACGGACCGAGCATCCATCGCCGGAGCCCGATCCGCACCAGCGCGCGCAGCCCCACCGGGCCGCCCCGCCAGGTCCCCGGTCACCCGGTCACCATCAAGCCCCGGACGGGCGTCCGCCCGGCCGGTGACCGGCGGCCGGTCCGCCACCGCCCGATCGACGGACCGCCGCCCCGGCACCGAGGAATCGGGACCACTCGCCACCGCCCGATCGACGGACCGCCGCGCCGGCACCGACGAATCGGCATCGGCCCGATCGCCGGACCGCCGGCCCGGGGCGGACGCGTCCGCCCCGGAACGGTCCGCCACCACACGGTCAGCCGACCGCCGACCCGGCGCGGACGCGGCCTGCCGGGCACCCACCGAGAGCATCTGGGTGTCCTGGTCGATGCCGGTCGAGTCCCAGCCCGGGGCGGAGGCCCCGGCCCCGACGAGCGCGGGTTCGCGCTGTCGGGCCGGCGCCGCCCGCAGCAGCTGCCCCTTGTCCGTCGTGTCGAGCAGCCGCTGCTTCTCGTACGGGTGCCGGATCGTCCCGCGCGCCCCGAGCTTGCGGGCCCGGACCGCGGAGAACAGCACCAGCAGCACGACGCCCAGCCAGAGCAGCGTCATCGGCTTGGCCGCGTGCCGCAGCCGGATCCAGAACGAGCGGGTGTCGTGCCAGGCGTCGGTCTGGTTCTTCTCGACCTTGATCTTGCCGTGCGAGCGGGCGGTGTCGACCGGCGTCGGCCCCGTCCCGGACACGGTGTTGAACGCGACCTGCGCGCCCGTGACGTCGCCCACCGCCGTCACGCCGTGGCTGGTGACCCGGTCGATGGTGTTGCCGCGGATGGTCGCGGACGAGTCGCGCAGGTAGATGCCCAGCGGCGAGCTCTCCACGGTGTTGCCGGTGACGGTCGCGTTCACGACCGCGTCCCGCACCGAGATGCCCTGCCGGACCTGCCCGGAGACCTGGTTGCCGACCACCGACACCTGCTGGGCCCCGCGCCGCACGACGATGCCCATGTCGCCGCCGCGGACCTCGTTGTTCTGCAGCCCGACGTTGTCACCGCCGTCGACCTCGATGCCGTAGCGCTTGTTGTTCTCGAAGGTGCTGTTGGCGACGGAGTTGTTGCCGTACTCGCCGACGGTCTCGCCGGACGGCGACGGCCCCTCGGCCAGCGCCCGGCCGGTCAGCGAGATCCCGTTGTTGCCGTTGTTCTTCGCCACCGCGCCGGAGATGCGGATCTCCTGGGTCGCGCGGGCCAGCACGAACCCGTCGCCGGCGTTGTCGCTGGAGGTGATCCGCTCCAGGATCCCGTTCGAGGCGAAGCGGTGCAGGATCACGCCGTCGATCAGGCTGTGGTCGACCTCGGAGTCGCTGACCTCGATGCCGTCCGCGCTGGAGATGAACAACCCGTACGCGTTGCCGGACAGCGTCGTGTGGCTGATCTTCGCCGACACGAACGACTGGTCCGCGGTGCCGAAACGGGTGTCCGGGGTGCTCAGGTTGCCCGAGGGCTGGGCGTAGACGTCACCCGCGGCCGGGGTCTGGTCCGGCTGGGCCGGCCCGGCGTTGCCCTCGGCCCGGCTGTCCGCGCCGGCGTGCCGCTCGGTCTTGGTCTGGTGGGACTCCGGCCCCTCGGTGGAGCCGGTGTCCGGGCGGTCGGTGCCGGTGAGGCTGACCCCGCCGGTACGGCCGCTCCAGAACCCGAGGTTCGAGGCCTGCAGGTACTCGGACCGGAACTGGCCGCCGACCGAGCGGATGTACGCCCGCCCGTCCTTGACCGTGGTGTCCGGCGTCTTCGTCCGCGGGTCCCAGCTGGTGACCGTGACCGGCTGCTGCTCGGTGCCGACGAAGGCGAGCGCGCCGCCGAAGGACACGATCGAGACGTAGCCGGTGCTGGCACTGGCCATCCGGATCGTGAGCCCGCCCGGGTTGGACAGCGTGAGCTTCGCCCCGGCGTTCAGGTAGAGGTTCTCCAGCAGCAGGTACGACCCGTCGCTCTGCCGGACGAACGTCTGCGGCGCCAGCGTGAGCAGGTCCTTGACCGTGTACGGCGCCGACCGCGAGGTCAGCACCAGGGTGTAGCCCGACCCCGTGGTCAGCCGGTACGGCTTGGAGTACTCGGTGCCGCCGCGCAGCGGCGCCACCGCGGCGACCGAGCGGATCTCGATCAGCCGCCGGTCCTCCGCCGCCACCAGCGCGGCCTGGTTGGCCGACTCGGCGTCGGCCCCGGCCGCGGGAGCGGCGCCGGCCCCACCCGGACCGGCCAGCGCGACCCCGACGACAGCCGCCGCCAGCGTGCCGCCGGCGACCGCCAGCGCCAGCACCTTCGACCGCCTCCTGTGCACCCGGAACCTGCGCACCGGCGTCTCCGCCGCAGTTCCGGCCGCCGCAGTTCCGGCCGCCGCAGCTCCGGCCGCCGGAGTCCCGGCCGCCGGAGTCCCGGCCGCCGGAGTCCCGGCCGCCGCAATTCCCGGCGCCGTCTCCCGCGCCGGAGGCGCGGAGTGGGAACGGTGCTTCATCAGGCCACCTCCGGTTGCGCGCCGAAGCGGCCCTGCTGGTTGAGGGTGCCCGCGGTCTGGCCCTCGCCGCCGACGGAGTCGGAGGAGCGGGTGAGCCAGCCCTGCTTGTTCATGGTGACGAACGCGTACAGCTTGATCGGCAGCGCGATCATGATCACGATCAGCGCGGTCAGCGGCAGCAGGATGATCTCTCCAGGGTGCTTGCGCAGGTGGGAGTAGCCCCGGATGCCCCGGCCGAGCAGCATCCAGCCGACGGCCAGGCCGATCCCGGTCGGCGTGAACTGCAGCCGGCTGAACAGCAGGTAGGCCAGCGTCAGCGCCATCGTCACCGGGGTGAGCAGGATCTGCAGCACGGTCAGCTGGCTGATCCGCGGCGCCCGCCAGAGCCAGCCCTTCCAGAGCGCGGTCAGGTAGCAGCGGTAGGAGTTGCGGCTCCAGCGCACCCGCTGCTTCACGAACGCCCGGAACGAGTCCGGGAACATCGACAGCGCCTGGGCGCTCGACTGGTGGACCGTCTTGTAACCGGAGGCGAGCACCAGCCAGGTCATCCGGCCGTCGTCGCCGGCGACGCAGCGCCGGCCGAGGAAGAACTCGTTCTCCAGGTTCTGCACCACCGGCAGGATCGCCGCCCGGCGGTACGCCGCGGTCCGGCCGGACACGCAGATCACCCCGCCCTTGCGGCCCATCGCCGGCACGTAGTCGCTGTAGCGCAGGTTGACCAGCCAGTCCGCGAGCCGGCGCCAGACGCTGGTGCGGCGCTGGTAGACGTTCTGCTGGGTGCCGACGGCGCCGACCTGCGGGTCGACGAACGGCATCTGCACGGCGTCGAGCAGGCCGGGCTTCCAGGCCGTGTCTGAGTCGGCGAAGACGATGATCTCGCCGCGGGCGGCCCGGATGCCGACGCCCAGGGCCGAGCGCTTGCCGGAGTGCCGGTAGCGGATCACCTTCAGCAGCGGGCTGCGTACGGTCGCCAGCCGGGCCGCGCACTCGGTGTCCTCGACGTCGAGCACGATGAGGACCTCGGACGGCTCCTGCACCAGCCAGCTGCGCAGGCAGCGCAGCAGGATGTCCGGGTCCTCGCGGAACGAGGGCACGACCACCGAGGTGGTGGTGCGGAAGTCGTTCACGACCGGCTTGGCGAACCGGGACATCACGGCCCGGTAGATCCAGAGGGACCAGACCACGATCCCGGCGATGCCGAGCGGCATCATTTCCTTCCACCCGCCGTTGCCGAGGGTCTCGGCGAACCACCGGTTCACGGCGGACAGCACATCTTGGACGGTCGACACCGTCACTTCCCCCCACCCGTTTTTGTCCGTCAACGGACCTTGCAGACGAGCAAGACCGTGCCGCACAAACGCGTCCGGCGGAACGACTCCGCGCCTTCGTTAACGAACCGTTTACCGGGATTGTCCAAATTCGCCACGGACCGTGGCCGCGGGTCGAGTGATAGTCACTCTATGTAGGCGGAATGGCTCGCTAGTGTGGCCCTGGTCACCCGGCTGCGCTATTGCTATCGTGTTTCGTGTACTCGACGTACTCGGAAGTAGGCTTCATAGCTCCGCTCGGTATCCGACTTCAGAAGTCGGAAATAGATCCGGGCGCGGCCGTGCACGGATGCAAGTGGGCTAGCTCCCTAACGCTCTGGATAGGCGAACGGGGTAGCGGAGACGTCGTCGAGGGCGTGCCGGATCTCCGCCGGCAGAACCGTGGCGTCCGCGGCGAGCGATCCCGAGAGCTGCCCGACCGTCCGCGCGCCGAGGATCGAGGAGCTCACCCCGGCCCGGTCCCGGACCCAGGCCAGCGAGACCGCCAGCGGGGAGGTGCCGAGCCCCTCGGCCGCGGTCGCGACCGCCTCGACGATCCGGGCCGCGGCGTCGGTCAGGTGGTGGCCGACGAAGTCGCGCAGGTGCGGGGAGGCGGCCCGCGAGTCCGAGGGCACCCCGTGCCGGTACTTGCCGGTCAGCACCCCGCGCCCCAGCGGCGAGTACGCCAGCACGCCCAGCCCGGCCCAGTCGCAGGCCGGCAGCACCTCGCGCTCCACGCCCCGCTCCAGCAGCGAGTACTCGACCTGGGTGGCCGAGAGCGGGGCCCGGGCCGGCCAGGCCCGCTGCCAGGCCGCGGCCGCCGCGGTGCGCCAGCCGGGCAGGTTGGACACGCCCGCGTACCGGGCCCGGCCGCTGGTCACGGCCACGTCGACCGCGGAGAGGACCTCCTCCATCGGGACCCGCTCGTCCCAGCCGTGCAGCTGCCAGAGGTCGACCGAGTCCACGCCCAGCCGCATCATCGAGTTGTCCAGCGCGGACAGCAGGCCGCCGCGGGACAGCCCGCGAGCGGCCGCGCCCGGGCCGATCGGCCCGCCGGACTTCACCGCCAGCACCAGCTCGTCGCGCGGGACCACGTCCTGCAGCAGCCGGCCGATGAGCGGCTCGGCCTGCTCGCAGACGTACCAGGGGCCGATGTCGAGCAGGGTGCCGCCGGCCTCCCGGAAGGCGACCAGCTGCGCGGCGGCGTCGTCGGGATCGGTGTCGCGTCCCCAGGTGGCCGTGCCGAGACCCAGCCGGGACACGACCAGGCCGCTGCGGCCGACCGGGCGCTGCTCCATGAGCGGGCAACCTACCGTGCGTGCACGGACTGTCCCGCCAGGGCTGTCTCGTGGCTGGCGGTGGCTGGCGGTGGCGTCCCAGCTGCCAGGGCGCTTCGCGCGGGCGGCGCAGGGCAAGGCGGCGGAGTCGGCCGATACCGGCGTCGTATCGGTCGGCTTCGCCAACGCGGCCGGTCGTCGTCCGAGCGTCACCGGCGCCGCCAGCCAGTTGAGAGACATGCCCTAGGGTCTGGCGGTGCGTCTGGGACTGAACCTCGGCTACTGGGGCGGCGGGAACGACGAGGCCAACCTGGCCCTGGCCGAGGAGGCCGATCGGCTCGGGTTCGCCGTCGTCTGGGCCGCCGAGGCCTGGGGCTCCGACGTCGTCTCCGTGCTCGGCTACCTGGCCGCGAAGACCGGGCGGGTGGACATCGGCAGCGCGGTCATGCAGATCCCGGCCCGGACACCGGCCATGACCGCGATGACCGCGGCCACCCTCGATGCCCTGTCCGGCGGCCGGTTCCGGCTCGGCCTCGGGGTGTCCGGCCCGCAGGTCTCCGAGGGCTGGCACGGGGTGCGCTTCGACAAGCCGCTCGGCCGCACCCGCGAGTACGTCGAGATCGTCCGTAAGGCGCTGCGCCGGGAGACGCTCGCGTACGACGGCGAGCACTACACGTTGCCGCTGCCCGACGGACCCGGCAAGGCACTGAAGATGATCATCCACCCCATCCGCGCGGACGTGCCGGTCTATCTGGCCGCGGTGGGGCCCAGGAACCTGGAGCTGGCCGGCGAGATCGCCGACGGCGCGCTGCTGCTGTTCTTCGCCGCCGAGCGGGCCGCCGACTTCCTCGAGCCGCTGAAGGCCGGCCGACCCGGGCACACCCTGGAGGACTTCGACGTGGTGCCGACCGTCCCGCTCTCGGTCGGGCCCGACCCGGAGCGCTGCGCCGACCCCGTGCGCGGCTACGCCGCCCTCTACGTCGGCGGCATGGGCTCGCGGGAGAAGAACTTCTACAACAACATCGCCCGCCGGATGGGCTTCGAGGCGCAGGCCCGCGAGGTCCAGGACCTGTACCTGGACCGCAAGCACCGGGAGGCGGCCGTGGCGGTCCCGTACGAGTTCGTGGACCGGACCTCGCTGCTGGGACCGGAGGAACGGATCGCCGACCGGCTGGTCGAGCTGGCCGAGGCGGGCGTCACGACGGTCTCGGCCGCGCCGTACGGGGAGACCGTGGAGCAGCGGATCGACGCGCTGCGCGCCCTGGTCGGCGCCGTCGAGCGCGCCGGGCTCGCGTGAACCTCGTCTCCGCGGTCCTCTTCGGCGTCGTCGAGGGCCTCACCGAGTTCCTGCCCGTGTCCAGCACGGGCCACCTGACGATCCTGGAGCGACTGCTCGGCTACCAGGTCGACGCGCTGGACGTAACCGCGTTCACCGCGATCATCCAGACCGGCGCGGTGCTGGCCACGCTGATCTACCTGCGCGACGAGTTCCGCCGGATCGTGTTCGCGATCATCCGCGGGCTGTTCCGGCAGGGCTGGCGGGCCGACCCGGACTGGAAGTTCGGCTGGGCCGTGGTGCTCGGCTCGATCCCGATCGGGATCGCCGGGCTGCTGTTCCAGGACCAGATCGAGACCACGTTCCGCAGCCTCTGGTTCGTCGGCACCGCGTTGATCATCTGGAGCGGGCCGATGCTCTACGCGGACCGCACCGGCAGCCAGAAACGCCACGAGAACGACATCACCTGGAAGGACACGCTCATCGTCGGGCTGGCCCAGTGCCTGGCGCTGGTGCCGGGCGTGTCCCGGTCCGGGGCGACGATGACGGCCGGCCTGCTGCGCGGGATCGACCGGGTCGCGGTGACCCGCCTGTCGTTCATGCTCTCGGTGCCGGCGCTGACCGCGGCCGGGGTGCTGCAGGGGGTGACCGCGGCCGGCGACATCTCCACCGGGGTCGGCTGGCCGGCCACGGCGGTGGCGACCGTGGTCAGCTTCGTCGTCGCCTACTTCTCGGTGGCCTGGCTGCTGCGCTTCGTCGCGCGGCACACGTACACGTCGTTCATCATCTACCGGGTCGCCCTCGGGGTCGTGCTGCTGGCGCTGCTCGCGTCCGGAGCCGTCTCGGCCACCTGAGTCCCGTCCCGGGACGTGACGTCCAGGTAGACCTCGCGCACCTGCGGGAACCGCTCCTGCAGGTCGGACGCGATCTCGTCGGTGCGGTCCTCGACGTCGGCCGCGCCGAGCGCGTCGTCCATGTCCAGCCGAGCCGCGACCAGCAGGCTCTCCGGGCCGAGCAGCATGGTCCGGACCTCGACCACCCGCTCCACCTCGGGATGCCCGGCCAGCGCGGCTCGGATCCCCTCCCGGACGGGCGCGGGGGCGGACTCGCCGATGAGCATCTCCTTGGTGTCGCGACCCAGCACGTACGCGACCACGGCCAGCAGGACGCCGATCGCGATCGCCGCGGTCGCGTCCCAGAACGCCTGGCCGGTCACCTGGTGCAGGGCCAGCCCGGCGGCGGCCAGCACCAGGCCGACCAGCGCGGCGGTGTCCTCGGAGAACACCGTCTTCACGGTCGGGTCGGAGGACAGCCGGACGTGCTCCAGCAACCCGCGCCCGGCCTGCCCGGCCTCACCGCGCAGCTGCCGGACGGCCTTGAGCCAGGAGGTGCCCTCGGCCAGGAAGGAGACGAACAGCACCCCGTACGACAGCAGGTAGCCGGCCACCTCGGACTCGCCCGAGAGCAACCCGTGCACGCCCTCGTAGATGGAGAAGACCGCACCGGAGACGAAGATCCCGACCGCCGCCAGCAGCGACCAGAAGAACCGCTCCTTGCCGTAGCCGAAGGGGTGGGCGTCGTCCGGAGCCTTGCGGGACAGCCGCAGCGAGGTCAGCAGGAAGACCTGGTTGGTCGTGTCGGCGACCGAGTGCGCACCCTCGGCCAGCATCGCGGACGAGCCGCCGATCAGCCCGGCGGTGATCTTCGCCACCGCGATGGCCAGGTTGGCGACCAGCGCCGTGATGACGGTCCCGGTGCTCTCGTCCTCGGCCACGAGGATTGCCTACCCCGGTCGACGCGGATCAGCACTCTAGAGTGACGCCGTGTCCACCGTCCTGTTCGTCCGGCACGGGCTGACCGCGATGACCGGGCCGGTGCTGGCCGGCCACACGCCGGGCGTCCACCTCGACGAACGCGGCCGGGCCCAGGCCGCGGCGGTGGCGGCCCGGCTGGCCCCGGTGCCGCTGGCCGCGGTGGTCACCAGCCCGCTGGAGCGCTGCGCCGAGACGGCCGCCGCGATCCTGTCCGGCCGTGCGGTCGAGGCGCGGGTCGAGCCGCGGCTGGCGGAGGTCCGCTACGGCGACTGGACCGGGCGGCCGCTGAAGGAGCTGGCCAAGGAGCCGATGTGGCGGGTCGTGCAGGCGCACCCGTCGGCGGCCGTGTTCCCCGGCAGCGAGGGCGAGCCGCTGGCCGCCGCGCAGGCCCGGGCCGTCGCCGCGGTCCGGGAGTGGGACGCCCGGATCACCGCCGCGGCGGGCCCGGACGCGGTCTGGGTGGCCTGCAGCCACGGCGACATCATCAAGTCGCTGCTGGCCGACGCGCTCGGCCTGCACCTCGACCTCTTCCAGCGGATCGTGGTCGACCCGTGCTCGGTCTCGGTGGTCCGCTACACCGAGACCAGGCCGTTCGTGCTGCGGGTGAACGACACCGGGGGAGACGTCGCCGCGCTGCTGCCGCCGCCGAAGAAGCGGCGCCGGAAGAAGGCCTCCGCGGACGCCGTGGTCGGCGGCGGCGCGGGACCCGGCTGATCACCCGGAGTAGACTGTTGTGTCGATGCCACGACAGGTTCACCTCTTCGATCGCCCTGCCCGGTTCGTCGCCGGGACCGTGGGCCAGCCCGGCGACCGCACCTTCTTCCTGCAGGCTTCCGGCTCCGGCCGGACCGTGAGCGTGTCGCTGGAGAAGGTACAGGTCTCGCTGCTGGCCGACCGGCTGGAGGAGCTGCTGGGCGAGGTCCAGCGGCGCCTCGGCGTAGCGGTCGCGGAGGCGGCGGCGCCCGGGGACGACAACGAGCCGCTGGACACTCCCGTCGACGAGGAGTTCCGGGTCGGCGCGATGGGGCTGGCCTGGGACGGCGACGCGGAGCTGGTCGTGGTCGAGGCCCAGGCCGCCGGGGACGAGCCCGCCGACGAGTCCACCATCCTCGAGGACGTCGAGGAGGGGCCGGACGTGCTCCGGGTCCGGATCACCTCGGCCGAGGCCCGGGCGTTCGTGGAGCGGGCCCGCCGCGTCGTGTCGGCCGGCCGGCCGCCGTGCCCGCTGTGCGGGCTGCCGCTGGACGCGAACGGGCACATCTGCCCGCGGCAGAACGGATACCGCCGCGCCTCCGCGGCCTGATCCGTCCCACCCTGGCCGCCTCCGGGACCCTGATCCGGCTGGTCTGGGGCGGCGGGTGAAACACGGACCCGGCAGACTGGAGTCGTGGCCGACGACCAACCCGTGACGCTCGACGTGTCCGAGGCGCTGGAGCTGCTGCGGACCGGCGAGATGTCCATCGAGGGCCGCCTGGTCGACGCGAGCAACACCACGCTCTACTGCGCGCTGACCGGCGACGGCGTCACCACCGCTTGCGTCTACAAGCCGGTCCGGGGCGAGCGGCCGCTCTGGGACTTCCCGGACGGGACGCTGGCCGGGCGCGAGGTCGCCGCGTACGTCGTCTCGACCGCGCTGGGCTGGAACGTGGTGCCGCCGACCATCCTGCGCGACGGCCCGTACGGCGAGGGCATGGTCCAGCTCTGGATGGACGGCGACGAGACCGTCGACCTGACCCGGCTCGTACGCGACGACCTGCCCCCGCTGCGCCGGATGGTGCTCTTCGACGCGGTCGTCAACAACGCCGACCGCAAGGGCGGCCACCTGATCCCGATGGTCGGCGGGCACGTGTACGGCGTGGACCACGGGGTGTCCTTCCACCAGCAGGACAAGCTCCGGACGGTGCTGTGGTCCTGGGCCGGCGACCCGCTTCCGGAGGAGGCCGTCGACGCGCTGTCGGAGTTCCGGGCGCTGCTGGAGGGCACGCTGGACGACGGGCTGTCGGCGCTGCTGACCCGGCGCGAGGTCGTCGCGGTGCGGCGCCGGGTCGACCGGCTGCTGCGGGACCGCCGCTATCCCGAGCCGTCGGGGGACTGGCCCGCCATCCCCTGGCCACCGTTCTGAGACCTAATCGTGCTGCGCCGGTGAACAGCGCGACCTAGGCTTTCGGCATGCGCTTGGCCGTACGGCGGGAGATCGACAAGCAGGTGACCTGCCCCGCCTGCGGGGACATCCTGGCGGCGGCGGCGTACCGGCCGCTGTCGGGGAGCCTGGAGCTGACCGCCCCGGACGGCCGGAGGCTGCAGCCCACCGCCGGGGCCGTGCTGCTGAAGCAACTCGAGCAGTGGGACAGCATGCGGGACCGGATCGAGTTCGTGCAGCGCAACCTCGAGGAGCTGATCTTCGACCTGCGCTGCCGGCGCGGGCACTCGACGCTGGCGCCGATGCCGCGGCTGGCGCGGGCGATCCGCTCCACACCCGGCCGCTGGGTCCCGGCGGCCGGCACCTGAGCCGCGCCACCCCTCCCGCCACCCCTCCCGCCGGCGCTCCCGCCGGCGCGGCGTCCGAGCCTGCGGCCGGCGAGCGAGTGGCGGCGGCCGGCGGGCGGGCTCGCGCAGCGTTGGTGGCAGAGATCGCGCGGCGGGTGCCGGCGGGGCGGGTGCGGGTCGGGATCGACGGGCGGGACGGGGCCGGCAAGACCGAGTTCGGCGACGAGCTCGGCGCCGCGTTGACCGCGCTCGGCCGGCCGGTGCTGCGGGCGTCGGGGGACGGGTTCCACCGCCCGCGGGCGGAGCGCTACCGGCGCGGCCGGGACTCGGGCCTCGGCTACTGGCTCGACGCGTTCGACCTCTCGCGGTTCGCCGGCGACCTCCTGGTGCCGTTCGCGGCCGGGGAGCCGGTGCGTACCGCCGTGCACGACGTCCGGACCGACGCGGCGCTGGACCTCGCGCCGGTGCTCCCGGCGCCCGGCACCGTGCTCGTCGTCGACGGCATGTTCCTGCACCGGGACGAGCTGGCGGCGTACTGGGAATTCTCGGTCTACCTGCATGTCGACTTAGCCGTTTCGCTGGCTCGGCTACACGCTCGCGACGGTCCGCCCCCGACCGCGACCGACCGGTACGCCGAGGCCCAGCGGATCTACGCCGCGGCCTGCGACCCGGCCGCCCGCGCCACGCTGAGGCTGGACAATTCCGACCTTGCCGCCCCGCGGGTGATCACCCCCGCTGAGTAGGCTGGCAGGCATGGAGTCCTGGTCCGGCCCGCATGTCCCGCGGCTCCCGGGCAAGGGTCACCCGCTGCGGCTGCACGACACCGCGACCGGCGAGGTGCGGCCGACCGCGCCCGGCGAGACCGCCCGGATGTACGTCTGCGGCATCACGCCCTACGACGCCACCCACCTCGGGCACGCGGCCACGTACCTGGCCTTCGACCAGGTCCAGCGGGTCTGGCGGGACGCCGGCCACGGCGTGCTCTACGTGCAGAACGTCACCGACGTCGACGACCCGCTGCTGGAGCGGGCGCAGCGCGACGGGGTCGACTGGACCGAGCTGGCCCGGCAGCAGACCGAGCTCTTCCGGGCCGACATGACCGCGCTGCGGGTGCTGCCGCCGGACCACTACATCGGCGCGGTGGAGGCGATCCCGGAGATCGTGCCGCTGGTGCGGACGCTGCTCGACCAGGGTGCCGCGTACCACGTCGACGAGGACGTCTACTTCTCCGTCGGCTCGGCGCCGCGGTTCGGCTACGAGTCCCGGCTGGACGTGCCGACGATGCGGGCGCTGTCGGCCGAGCGCGGCGGCGACCCGGACCGGGCCGGCAAGAAGGACCCGCTGGACCCGGTGCTCTGGCGGGCCCGCCGCGACGGCGAGCCGTCCTGGGACTCGCCGCTCGGCCCGGGGCGCCCGGGCTGGCACGTCGAGTGCGCGGCGATCGCGCTCGGCCGGCTGGGGTTCTCCTTCGACCTGCAGGGCGGCGGCAGCGACCTGGCCTTCCCGCACCACGAGATGTCCGCGGCGCACGCGGAGGTGGCGACGGGGGAGTGGCCGTTCGCCCGGTCGTACGTGCACGCCGCGATGATCGCGCTCGACGGCCGGAAGATGTCCAAGTCGCTCGGCAACCTCGTGCTGGTCTCGCGGCTGCGGGAGACCGGCACCGACCCGATGGCGATCCGGCTCGGGCTGCTGTCCGGGCACTACCGGGACAACCGGGAGTGGTTCCCGGCAACGCTCTCGGCCGGGCAGGAACGGCTGGCCCGCTGGCGGGCCGCGGTCGCGCTGCCGGCCGGGCCGCCGGCCGAGCCGGTGCTGGACCGCGTCCGCGAACGGCTCGCCGACGACCTCGACACGCCCGCCGCGCTGGCAGCCGTCGACCGCTGGGCCGACGAGGCGCTCACCCGCGGCGGGTCGTCGGAGGGGGCGCCGGAGCTGATCCGCGCGCTGGCCGACGCCCTCCTCGGCATCGCCCTGTGAGCTCATCCGCGGCCGGGGAGTCGGTCGCGTTCGATCGGATCGCGGAGTCGTACGACGCGACCCGGGGCGGGGTGGAACGCGGGCGGCGGCTCGCCGGCGTGCTGGCGGAGTTCCTGCCGGCGGACGGCCCGCTGCTGGAGATCGGCGTCGGGACCGGGCTCGTCGCGGCCGGGCTGGCCGAGCTGGGCCGGCCGCCGGTCGGGGTCGACCTGTCGCTGCCGATGCTCGCGGTGGCCCGGGAGCGGATCCCGGGCCGGCTCGCGGCCGGCGACGCCATGCGGCTGCCGGTCGGCACCGCGTCGGTCGGCGCGGTCTGCATGATCCACGTCCTGCACCTGGTCGCCGGCATCCCCGGCGCGCTCGCCGAGGTGGCCCGGGTGCTGCGCCCCGGCGGCGTACTCGTCGCCACCGCGTTCCTGAAGAGCCCGGTGCACGACGACGTGCACGACGAGCTCGACCGGATCAACGAGCAGTTCGGCGTGACCAGCCGGCCGGACGACCCCGACCTGGTGCGGGAACTGGCCGCCGCGGCCGGCTTCCGGTTCCTCGGCCGACGGGAGGAGCCCGGCCGTCCGGTGACCCCGGCCAACGCCGCCGACTCGATCGAGCGCCGCCAGATGGCCTGGACCTGGTCGATCGACGACGACCTCTGGGCCCGCGAGATGCCGGCCGCGCTGGCTCGCATCCGCGCCCTCCCCGACCAGGACCGCGTACGCCCCGGACCCGGCCCCTCAGTCCTGGCCTTCACCCACCCCTGACCTGCCGCGCCGGACCGCGCACCCGACCACGCCCGGCTGAGATCGTCCGGGTCGAGGCGCGCTGGACGCCGGCCGGAGCGGCCCAGCCGGGCGGGGCGGCGGCCCGAGGCGCCGGGGCCAGCATCAGAACCCGGCCGAGCGTCCCGGCGGGTGGGGGCGCACCTCGGGGTCTGTCGCCGGCCGGAGCAATCAGCCGCCGGGGATCAGCGGCGGCGGGTTTCGCCGAACGCCTGTCCCTGGGCCGGCGCGCCGGCGCGGCGGAACCGTCCCTTCCCGCCGCAGCTCGCGCACGCCCGGGTGGCGCTCTTGAACACGGTCCCGCGGTGGATTCCCGTCCCACTGCAGGCCCGGCAGGGCTTGAAGGGGTGCAGGAACCCGGAGACCAGATACCCGCCCACGATCACCACGACGATGATCCCAAGCAGACCGTTGAACACGATGATCACGTCCTTCTCCGCAGTCGCCACAAAACGACGACAGCGGAGTGTCACAGATCACCGGACGTTTGTAACCCTGTGGAGCGAAATCGTGTACGGCTGGAAACAGAAAGTCAGCTACCGGCGCCGCCGGATTTCCCCGGGGGCTGCCGCCGGCGCAGGTAGCGCTCGAAGTCCTTCGCGATCGCGTCGCCGCTGGCCTGCGGCATCTCGCTGTCGCTGTCGCGCTCTTCGAGCGTCCGCACGTACTCGGTGACGTCGTCGTCCTCGTTCGCCATCTCGTCGACGAGCTTCTGCCACTCATCGGCCTGCTCGGGCAGGTTCGCCAACGGGACCTCGACGTCGAGGACCTCCTCGACCCGATGCAGCAGCGCGAGCGTCGCCTTCGGGTTGGGTGGTTGCGACACGTAGTGGGGGATCGCAGCCCAGAACGAGATCGCCGGGATGCCGGCACGCACGCAGGCGTCTTGCAGGATGCCCAGTATTCCGGTCGGTCCCTCGTACCGGCTGTGCTCCAGACCCCAGCGCTCGGCCGAAGCCAGGTCGTACGACGTGCCGGTGACGGGGGTCGGACGGGTGTGCGGCGTGTCGGAGAGCAGCGCGCCGAGCAGCACGACCGTGTGCACGCCCAGCTCGCGGATCACGTCGAGGATCTCCTCGGTGAAGCCCCGCCAGCGCATGTTGGGCTCGACCCCGCGCATGAGCACGACGTCGTTGTCCGAGCCCGGCGGGCGGCACACCGAGAACCGGGTCGTCGGCCACTCCACGCGCCTCGACACGCCGTCTACCAGGGAGACTGTCGGTCGATTGACCTGGAAGTCGTAGTAGTCGTCGGGGTCGATCGCGGCCAGCGGCTTGGCGTCCCAGATCAGCTCGAGGTGCTCCACTCCGGAGGTGGCGCCGTCGCCGGCATCGTTCCACCCCTCGAACGCGCCGACCAGCACAGGGTCGGTCAGCTCAGGGAAGTCCTCGAACTCTGTCACGTGGCAAGCCTACGACCGGAGCCGCTCGGGGGCGGTGACCGGCGCTCGATCTGTGGACGGCCGCCACCCCTGTGGACAACATCAGCGCCCTGTGACCACCCGCCGGTACCCTTCTCGACCATGTCCCCGAGTGTCGACTCAAGCCTGCTGAGCACCCTGCGTGAGCGCCCGATCGTCGCCGACGGCGCGATGGGCACCATGCTGCAGGACGCCGACCTGACGCTCGACGACTTCGAGGGCCTCGAGGGCTGCAACGAGATCCTCAACGTGACCCGGCCCGACGTGGTCCGCGGCGTCCACGACGCCTACTTCGCGGTCGGCTGCGACGCGGTCGAGACCAACACGTTCGGGGCCAACTTCGCCAACCTCGCCGAGTACGACATCCCTGGGCGGATCACTGAGCTGGCCGAGGCCGGCGCCCGGCTGGCCCGCGAGGTCGCCGACTCCTACTCGACGCCGGACCAGCCGCGCTGGGTGATCGGCTCGGTCGGCCCCGGCACCAAGCTGCCGACGCTCGGCCACGCGCCCTACGGGACGCTGCGCGACGCGTACCAGGAGGAGGTCACCGGGCTGCTGGCCGGCGGCGCCGACGCGGTGCTGGTCGAGACCTCGCAGGACCTGCTCCAGACCAAGTCCGCGATCGTCGGGGCCAAGCGGGCGATGACCGCGGCCGGCCGCCGGATCCCGTTGATCGCCCAGGTCACCGTCGAGACGACGGGCACGATGCTGCTCGGCTCCGAGATCGGCGCCGCGCTAACCGCGCTGGAGCCGCTCGGCATCGACCTCATCGGGCTCAACTGCGCGACCGGTCCGGCCGAGATGAGCGAGCACCTGCGCTACCTGTCCCGCAACGCGCGCATCCCGCTGTCGGTGATGCCCAATGCGGGCCTGCCCGAGCTCGGCGCCAACGGCGCGACCTACCCGCTCACCCCGGAGGAGCTGGCCACCGCGCTGTCCACCTTCGTCCGGGAGTACGGGACACGCCTGGTCGGCGGCTGCTGCGGCACCACCCCGCAGCACCTGCGCCAGGTGGTCGAGGCGGTGCGCGAGGTCGAGCCGGTCCGCCGCAAGGTGCGGCCCGAGGCGGCCGCGTCCTCGCTCTACCAGTCGGTGCAGTTCCGGCAGGACGCCGGCGTGCTGATGATCGGCGAGCGGACCAACGCCAACGGCTCCAAGGCGTTCCGGGAGGCGATGCTGGAGGGGCGCTGGGACGACTGCGTCGCGATCGCCCGCAGCCAGATCCGCGACGGCTCGCACATGCTGGACGTCTGCATCGACTACGTCGGCCGCGACGGCACCGGCGACATGCAGGACATCGCGGGCCGCTTCGCGACCGCGTCCACGCTGCCGCTGATGCTCGACTCGACCGAGCCCCAGGTGATCGAGGCCGGGCTGGAGATGCTCGGCGGCCGGTGCGTGGTCAACTCGGTCAACTTCGAGGACGGCGACGGCCCCGACTCCCGCTTCGCCCGCGCGATGCCGATCATCAAGGAGCACGGCGCCGCCGTCGTCGTGATGTGCATCGACGAGGAGGGCCAGGCCCGGACGGCGGACTGGAAGGTCCGGGTCGCCGACCGCACCATCCGCGACCTGGTCGAGAAGTGGGACATGCGGGTCGAGGACATCATCGTCGACTGCCTGACGTTCCCGATCGGCACCGGCCAGGAGGAGACCCGCCGGGACGGCATCGAGACGATCGAGGCCATCCGCGAGCTCAAGCAGCGCTACCCGCAGGTGCAGACGACGCTCGGCCTGTCCAACGTGTCCTTCGGGCTCAACCCGGCCGCGCGACAGGTGCTCAACTCGGTCTTCCTGCATGAGTGCGTGAACGCCGGGCTCGACTCGGCCATCGTGCACGCGTCGAAGATCCTGCCGATGTCCAAGGTCGAGGACGAGCAGCGCGAGGTCGCGCTGGACATGGTCTACGACCGCCGCCGCGAGGGGTACGACCCGCTGCAGCGGTTCCTGCAGCTGTTCGAGGGCAAGGACGCCGGCTCGGCCCGGGAGTCGCGGGCGGAGGAGCTGGCCGCGCTGCCGCTGTCCGAGCGGCTGGAGCGCCGGATCATCGACGGCGAGCGCAACGGCCTGGAGGCCGACCTCGACGCGGCGATGGAGAACCGGCCGCCGCTGGAGATCATCAACGACACGCTGCTGGCCGGCATGAAGACCGTCGGCGACCTGTTCGGCTCGGGCGAGATGCAGCTGCCGTTCGTGCTGCAGTCAGCCGAGGTGATGAAGACCGCGGTCGCCTACCTCGAGCCACACATGGAGAAGTCCGACGACGGCGGCAAGGGCCGGATCCTGCTGGCCACGGTCAAGGGCGACGTGCACGACATCGGCAAGAACCTCGTGGACATCATCCTGTCCAACAACGGCTACACGGTCGTCAACCTCGGCATCAAGCAGCCGATCTCGGCGATCCTGGACGCGGCCGAGGAGCACGGCGCCGACGTCATCGGCATGTCCGGGCTGCTGGTGAAGTCGACCGTGGTCATGAAGGAGAACCTCGAGGAGATGAACTCGCGCGGCGTCGCCGAGAAGTACCCGGTGCTGCTGGGCGGGGCCGCGCTGACCCGGGCGTACGTCGAGCACGACCTGTCCGAGGTCTACGCGGGCGACGTGCGATACGCGCGGGACGCCTTCGAGGGTCTCCGGCTGATGAACGCGCTGATGGCGGCGCGGCGGGGGAGCGTGCCCGCGGCCGCCACCCCGGACGGGGCGGCCGAGCCCAACCTGGCCGGCGCGAGCGGGACGGCCGAAGAGGACGCCAAGCGGGCCGAGCGCAGGACGCGCCGGGAGCGGTCGCTGCGGATCGCCGCCGAGCGCAAGGCCGCCGAGGAGGCGGAGCCCGACAGCGGGCCGGTGCGCTCTGACGTCGCCACCGACAACTCGATCCCGACGCCGCCGTTCTGGGGCAACCGGGTGGTCAAGGGCGTCCAGCTCAGCGACTACTCCTCGCTGCTGGACGAGCGGGCCACGTTCCTCGGCCAGTGGGGGCTGCGCGGCGCCCGCGGCGGCAAGGGCCCGTCGTACGAGGAGCTGGTGGAGACCGAGGGCCGTCCCCGGCTGCGCTACTGGCTGGACCGGTTCCAGACCGAGGGCATCCTCGAGGCGGCCGTGGTCTACGGCTACTTCCCGGCCGTGAGCAAGGGCGAGGACCTGATCATCCTCGGCGACGACGGCACCGAGCGGGTGCGCTTCACCTTCCCGCGGCAGCGCCGGGACCGGCGGCTGTGCCTGGCCGACTACTTCCGGGCCCGGGACTCCGGTGAGACCGACGTGGTCGCCTTCCAGGTCGCCACCATGGGCCAGCGGGTCAGCGAGTTCGCCGCGGAGCTGTTCGCGGCCAACTCCTACCGCGACTACCTGGAGGTGCACGGGCTGTCCGTGCAGCTGACCGAGGCGCTGGCCGAGCACTGGCACGCGCGGGTCCGGGAGGAGCTCGGCTTCGGCGGGGAGGACCCCGAGGACGTCGAGGAGTTCTTCAAGCTCGGATACCGCGGCGCCCGCTACTCCTTCGGCTACCCGGCCTGCCCGGACCTGGAGGACCAGCGCCAGGTGCGGGAGCTGCTGGACTTCGAGCGGATCGGCGTGGAGCTGTCCGAGGAGTTCCAGCTGCACCCGGAGCAGTCGACGTCGGCGATCGTCGTGCACCACCCCGAGGCGAAGTACTTCGCGACGTGACCAAGGCTCTGTCCGCAGTGCTGTTCGACATGGACGGGACGTTGGTCGACTCCGAGCCGGTGTGGGACGAGGCGCTGCAGGAGCTCGCGCACTGGCTCGGTGGTGAGCTGTCGCCGGCGGCGCGGGAGGAGACGCTCGGCACGAACATCGCGGTCTCCGTGGAGATCGTGCACCGGGACGTCGGGCGGCCCGACGCCGATCCGGTGGCCAGCGGGAAGAGGCTCCTCGAGGAGGCGAGCACCCGGTTCGCCGGCGGGCTGGTCTGGCGGCCGGGGGCGCGGGAGCTCATCAACGCCGTACGGGCGGCGGGGATCCCGGCCGCTCTGGTGACCAACACCGAGCGGCACCTGGTGCGGCTCGCGCTCGGGCCGCTGGTCGAGGAGCTGTTCGACGTCTCCGTCTGCGGGGACGAGGTCGAGCACGCCAAGCCGGCCCCGGACCCGTACCTGACCGCGACCCGGATGCTCGGCGTCGACCCGGCGGCCACCGTCGCCATCGAGGACTCGCCGACCGGGACGGAGTCGGCGTCCGCGGCCGGGTGCGCGGTGCTGGTGGTGCCGGCCGGGGATGTCCCGGTGCCGGCCGGATCGGGCCGCACCTTCGCCGGCACGCTCGCCGGCATCACCGTCGCCGACCTCGCCGGCCTCCTCGCCCGCGCCGCCTGAACAACGCGCGCTCGCTGCGCAGAGCGAGGCGCCGGACGGCCCGCGGACCGTCCGGCGCCTCGCCGAGGCGTACGGGTCAGTCGGTGGCGACCGCCCGCAGGACGTTCAGCCGGGAGGCGCGCCGGGCCGGCAGCCACGCCGCCAGCATGCCCGCCGCCGCGGCCAGCAGCAGGTAGACCGCCAGCTGCGTCACCGGGAACGACAGCTCCGTCACGCCCTGGCTGATCAGGGCCCGCTGCAACGCGACCCCGAAGACCACGCCGACCGCCAGTCCCAGCAACCCGCCGAATACGGACACCAGCACGGACTCGACCCGCACCATTCGCTTGACCTGCCGCCGGCTCATGCCGACCGCCCGCAGCAGCCCCAGCTCGCGGGTCCGCTCCAGCACCGACAGCGCCAGCGTGTTGACGATGCCGAGGATCGCGATGCCGACCGAGAGCGCCAGCAGCAGCTGGAAGAACTGCACCAGCTGGTCGATCTGCTTGGTCGCGTCCCCGACGAACTCGGACTGGTTCTGCACCTGGATGTTCGGGAACGGCTTCATCGCCTGGTCCAGCGACTGCCGCAGCTGCCCGACGTCCTGCCCGGGAGCGGCCTTGACCAGCGCCGCGAAGTACAGCTGCTGGTGGAAGTGCGAGGCCGCCGAGTCGTCCACCAGGTACTTGCCGATCAGCTGGTTGGAGGCGTAGACGCCGACCACCCGCAGGCTGCCCTTGTCACCGTCCTCCCACGTCACCGGCACCGTCGAGCCGACCGAGAGCTTCTTGTCCTTGGCCACGTCGTCGGAGATGAGCGTCGTGCCCGGGCCGAGGTCCTTGACGTCGCCGGCCTTCTGCGACAGCTCGATGGTGGTTCCGAGCGCGGCCGCCGACACCGAGGTCGGGAACTCGTCCGAGCCGTCGATGGTCGCCTGGCCGCCGCGCAGCCCGGTCACCATGCCCACGCCCGGGGCCTTCTGCACCGCGCCGAACGCGTCCGGACCCATCCCGACCGCGGTCGGCGAGACGATGTAGTCGGCCCCGATCGCCTCGGAGGCGATCTTGCGGACGCTGTCCTTCAGCGACGAGCCGAGCACCCCGACCGCCGCCACCAACGCCAGCCCGATCATGAGCGCCGCCGCGGTGGACGCCGTCCGCCGCGGGTTGCGCAGCGAGTTCTGCCGGCCGAGCCGGCCCGGCAGCGACCGCTGGAACAGCAGCCCCAGCGCCCCGGTCACCGGCCGGCTCACCAGCGGCGACAGCAGCGCCACGCCGAGGAACGCCAGCACCGTGCCCAGGCCCAGCACGGCCAGCCCGCTGCCGGTCAGGCCGAACGTCATCGCCACCGCGCCGCCGATCGTCAGCACGATCCCGGCGATGGTCTGCCGGAACAGCGAGCGGTCGGCCGTGGCCGCGTCCCGCATGGCCGCCACCGGCGGCACCTTCGCCGCCCGCCGGGCCGGCAGCAGCGCCGCGACCGACGTGATGATGATGCCGACCGCGAAGGCCGCGATCACCGTACGGAGCTCGATGATCGGCGCGGCCGACGGCAGCCCGGCACCGAACGCGCCGAACAGCGCCTGCAGCCCGATCGCCACCCCGATGCCGGCACCGAGGCCGATCGCCGAGGCCAGGCCGCCGACCACGACGGCCTCCAGCAGCACCGAGCGGGTCACCTGCCCCTTGGAGGCGCCGAGCGCCCGCAACAGGGCCAGCTCCCGGGTCCGCTGCGCGACCAGGATCGAGAACGTGTTGAAGATGATGAACGCGCCGACGAACAACGCGACGGCCGCGAACACCAGCAGGAACGTGTTGAGGAAACTGATGCCCTTCTGCAGGTCGCTGGCCTGCTCGTCGGCCAGCTGGGTGCCGGTCACGGCCTCCAGCCCACCCGGCAGCGCGGCCGCGACCCGGTTCCGCAGCTGGTCCTGGGAGACGCCGTCGGCGGAGGCGACGTACAGGTCGGAGTAGCCCTGGACCCGCAGCAGCCGCTGGGCGTCCGGGGTGGTGAAGAACAGGTAGGACTCGCCGCCGAGGGTGTCCTTGCCGTTGGAGTACTGGACCAGGCCGACGACGCTCACCTGCCGCTGCCCGGTCGGCAGGAACACGGTGGTGGTGTCGCCCACCGTCACCCCGGCCTTGTCGGCCAGCCGGCCGTCCATCAGGACCTCGGTCGGGCCGCGCGGCGCGCCGGGCGTCGCCGAGACCTGTTGCGGGGCCCGGCCGGAGACGACCTTCTGCTCGTTGAGCCGGTCGGACTGGATCCAGTTGCCGGCGATGATCGGCGCGCCGTTGGTGGACAGCGCCTTGCCGTCCTTGCCGAGCACGCTGACGTCGTTGCCCCGCGCGTCGACGACGTTGCCCTGCACCTCGGCGACGCCGTCGACCTTCTGGATCGCCGTGATCGCGGCGGCCGGCACGTCCTCGCGGCCGCCGCCGTCGCTGTTGGCCGAGCCGGAGGTGATCTCGCCGCCGCGGACGTCGACCGCGATGTTCTTGTTGACGGTGTTGAACAGGTCGGTGAACGTGTGCCCGAGCGTGTCGGTCAGCACGAACGCGCCGACCACGAACGCGACGCCCAGCACGACGGCGAGCGCGGACAGGGTCAGCCGCAGCTTGCGCGCCAGCAGGGACTTGATGGTGGTCCGCAGCATCACACACCCACCGGCTGGTACATGCTGTCCTGGCCGTGCTCCAGGGTCTTCATCCGGTCCAGCACGGAGTCGGCGGTGGGGTTGGCCATCTCGTCGACGATCCGGCCGTCGGCCAGGAACAGGACGCGGTCGGAGTACGCCGCCGCGGACGGCTCGTGGGTGACCACCACGATGGTCTGACCGAGCTCGTCGACCGAGCGGCGCAGGAAGCCGAGCACCTCGGCCGAGCTGCGCGAGTCCAGGTTGCCGGTCGGCTCGTCGGCGAAGATCACCGCGGGCCGGCTGATCAGCGCCCGGGCGCAGGCCACCCGCTGCTGCTGGCCGCCGGACAGCTCGGTCGGCCGGTGCTTGAGCCGGTCGGCCAGGTTGACCGCGGCCACGACCTGATCGAACCAGGCCCGGTCCGGCTTGCGGCCGGCGATCGCCAGCGGCAGCGTGATGTTCTCCTCGGCCGTCAGCGTCGGCAGCAGGTTGAACTGCTGGAAGACGAAGCCGACCTTGTCCCGGCGCAGCGCGGTCAGCCGCTTGTCCGACATGCCGGCCAGCCGGGCGCCGCCGACGATCACCTCGCCGGAGGTGGGCAGGTCCAGCCCGGCCAGGCAGTGCATGAACGTCGACTTGCCGGAGCCGGACGGGCCCATGATCGCGGTGAACTGGCCGACCGGGAACGTCGCGCTCACACCGTCCAGCGCGGCGACCTGGGTCTGACCGGTCCCGTAGACCTTGCGCAGGTCGATCGCCTGCGCGGCCGGCGCGCCGGCCGCGCCATCCTCGTGGCGGACGCCGCCGTCCGTCTCGTCCGCCCGGTGCCGGGTGTGGGTGCCGGTCTCGGGACTGGTCACGTCGTGGTCTCCCCTCTGGGGGCCACCCGGCGGGCCGGGGGCCGAAAGGTCATCTCGTCGTCAGAAACGCTAGGTGGGCGGGCACGACCGGGACATTGGGGTTTACCCCCGAGTTCCTCAGGGGTTGCCCCGAGGCTCAGCCCGGTGACAGGCGTTCTCAGGTGCTGCTCAGGACGCTACGGAGACGCGGGGCCGGGCACATCGCGCGCAGGGTGGAGACGCGTCTCCACCGGACGAGGGATGCGCGGTCAGCCGCCGTACGCCCCGGGGGGTCAGCCGGTCGGCGCCGCGACGACCGCCGCGGTGACGTCGGCGGCCGGCCCAACCGCGTCGGCCGCCGGGGTGATGCCGGCGGCCGGTTCGACCGCGTCGGCCGCCGGGGTCGGCTCGGGATACGGCGGCAGGGTGCCGCCCTGGGCCGGGCACAGCGCCTGGTAGTCGCACCAGCCGCAGAGCCGGCTCGGGTTGGCCCGGAAGTCCCGGGTCGTCACCGCCCGCTCGATCGCCCGCCAGACCGCGACCAGGGTGCGCTCGAATCGCTCCAGCTCTTCCGCGTCCGGCCGGTACGCCAGCGTGTCCCGGTCCGAGAGATACATCAGCTTGAGCGTGTGCGGGACCGTGCCCTGGGTCCGCCAGAGGACGAGCGCGTAGAACTTCAGCTGGAACAGGGCCTTGGCCTCGTACGCCATCCGGGGGATCGCGCCGGTCTTGTAGTCCACCACCCGGACCTCGCCGGTCGGCGCGACGTCCAGCCGGTCGACGTACCCGCGCAGGGCCAGGCCGGGGGACTCGCCCAGGTCGAGCACGGCCTCGACCAGCTGCTCCCGGGCGGCCGGCTCCAGCCGGCTCGGGTCCTCCAGCGCGAAGTAGCCGGCCACCATCCGGCGGGCCGAGTCCAGCCACTCCGGCAGGCCGCCCGCGGCGAACAGCTCGGCCGTCTCCGGCTCGGCCGCGGCCATCGCGGCCCACTCCGGCTCCACCAGCGCGGCCGCCGCCTCGTACGTCCGGGCGCCGGCGGGCAGGTCGAACAGCCGGTCCAGCACCGCGTGCACGAGCGTCCCGCGGGCTTTGTCGGTCGTCGGCTTCTGCGGGATCCGGTCGATCGAGCGGAACCGGTAGAGCAGCGGGCAGGTCTTGAAGTCCGACGCGCGCGAGGGCGACAGCGAGCCGGCGAGCACGCGCTCGGGCTCCGTCTGCTCCACCACTCCGGTCATGGCGACGACCCTAGCTCCGGGGTACGACAGGACCGCGACCCGGCGCGCGGGTCACAGCCGGGACAGCCGGCCCGGCGGCCAGACCAGCACGAACGCGTGGCCGACCACGAGCTTCTCGTCGATCGGCCCGAAGACCCGGCTGTCGCTGGAGTTGCAGCGGTTGTCGCCCATCACCCAGATCCGGCCGGCGGGCACCGTGATCGGGCCGAAGTCGCTGGTGCCGGCGGTACAGGCGGGCTCCACGTACGGCTCGGTGAGGGGGGCGCCGTTGACGTAGACCTTGCCGCCGTGCGCCTCGACCTTCTCGCCCGGCAGCGCGACCACCCGCTTGATCAGGTCGTCGTCGTCGACCTGGAGGTTCGGCGGGCGCGCGAACACGATCACGTCGCCGCGGTGGATGTCGTGCAGGTGGTAGCTGATCTTGTTGACCAGCACCCGGTCGCCCTCGAGGAGCGTCTCGTGCATGGAGGCCGACGGGATGTAGAAGGTCTGCACCGCGTACGCGCGGATCAGGTACGCCGACAGCAGCGCGAACACGATGAGGAACGGCCACTCGAGCGCGCGCCGGCGGGCACGGCGGCGGCGGACGACCGCGCGGGGCGGGTGCGGCGGCTTCACCGGGGCGGCGTGCTGTGCCGGCGGTGCGTCGTCGATCTCGCGATCGAGGACCTCGCCGGCCGGCACGTACCGCCGCAGGACCTCGGTCTCCTCCTCGATCCCCGCCGGCGCCGGAACCCCCGTCCCCGGCCCCACGAGCGACGTCGCCCCCACCCGGTCCGCACCCGGCCCAGCACGATCCGGTAGCACGCCCGGTCCGATCCGGTCCGGGCCGGCGAGCGCGTTCGGGCCGGCGAGCGCGTTCGGGGCGAGACGGTCGGGAGCCGGCAGGGCGCTCGGGGTGGAGGGAGCGGGGCCGGCGAGGGAGGTCGGTCCGGCGGCCGGGAGCGGACCCGGGGTGAGGCGGTCCGGGCCGAGGAGGGGACGGGCCGGAGGCCGGCCGATCAGGTCGGCGGCGTCGGGGAGGATCGGCGGGTACGAGGGCCGGAACGGTTCCCGCTGCCAGCCCGCCAGCGGCACCGGCGCATGCCCGTTGACGCCGTTGACGCCGTGCCCGTTGAGGTTCGGCCGGTCGGCCGGGTAGCCGTTCACGGCCGGCGGACCGGACCGATGCCCGGGCGCGCCGGCGCGATGGCCGTTGAGTCCCGGGGAGTCGACCAGCGCGCCGTCGGCCGTCGGCGAGTCGGGCCGGTAGCCGTTCACAGCCGGCGGGTCGCTCGGATAGCCGCGGCCGCCCGGCAGGTCGGGCCGATAGCCGTTCAGCGCCGGCGGATCGGCCGGAGCCTCGGCTCGGTAGGCGTTCGGCGCCGACGGGTCGCGATGGCCGTTGAGACCCTGCGGGTCGACGACGTTCCCATTGCGGGACGACGGGTCGGCACCATGGCCGTTGCGGGGCAGCGCGTCGGCAGCGTGGCCGTTGCGGGACGACGGGTCGGCAGCATGGCCCTGGGGGGAGGGCCGGTCGACGACGGACGGCGGGTCGGCAGCGTGGCCGTTGAGGCCCCGTGGGCCGGGGGCGTGGCCGTTGCGGGACGACGGGTCCGGCCAGGCGACGGTCTCGCCGTTGGCCGGACGATGCCCGGGCAGGTGGGTGTGGTGACCGTTGACCGGCCAGGCCGCCGCGTCCCGCTCGGCCCCGTCCACGCCGTGCCCGTTGAGCGGGAACGCCACCGTCCCCGCCGGCGGCGCCACGTACGGGAACCCCGCGACCGGAACCACCGGACCCGGGTCAGCGCGGCCGGCGTCGTACGGGCCGCCGGAGTCAGAACGGCCGGAAACGAAGCGGCCGGAAACAGGGCGGCCGGAGTCAGCGCGGCCGGAAACAGAGCGGATGGAGCCATCCGCCGGAGTGACGTAAGGCGTCGGTTCGTCCTCCGGTGCGGCGTGTCGGCGCCGGCGTCCGGCTTCGGGGGAGTAACCGTTGGCCTCGGGAGCAGCGTGCCGGCTGGGAGCGTCGGCGGCGGGGTCCGCCGCCGCGTGCCGTCCGGGCGCGCCCGGACCGGCCTCGGGCGCAGCGTGGCGCCCCCGAGGGGGCGGTGCGCCCGGACGGGTCATGGGATCACGGTAGGTCACGACGGCCCAGCACAGCGACCGCACACCCGTTCCCCGTACGATCTCCGCATGGCCGAGCCAGCGCGCGAGCCGGCCCAGGGCCCCTCCCGGAGCGCTTCCGGCGGTCTGCCGGTGGGTCGTTTCTTCGGCGTGCCGCTGTTCTTGTCGCCGTCCTGGTTGTTCATCGCGCTGCTGATCACGCTGACGTACTCGGCGCTGGTCGAGCAGACCGTCGAGGGCATCAGCACCGCCGGGTCGTACGCGGTGGCCTTCGCCTTCGCCGTCCTGCTCGCGATCTCGCTGCTGGCCCACGAGCTCGGCCACACCGCGGTCAGCCTGGCCTTCGGGCTGCCGGTCAAGCGGGTCGTCATCTTCCTGCTCGGCGGCGTGTCGGAGATCGAGAAGGAGCCCGAGGGCCCGGCCCAGGAGTACCTGGTCGCCGTGGCCGGCCCGCTGGTGAGCCTGGTGCTCGCCGCGATCGGCGCCGCCCTGCTGCCGCTGACCGACAGCGGCACGATCGCCCGGACGATGATCTTCCTGCTGGTCTGGAGCAACCTCGCGGTCGCGGTGTTCAACCTGCTGCCGGGGCTGCCGCTGGACGGCGGCCGGCTGGTCCGGGCCGGCGTCTGGAAGGTCTCGGGGAACAAGCTCACCGGCACCCGGGCCGCGGCCTGGGGCGGGCGCGCGGTGGCCGTGCTGGTGCTGGTCTTCGCGGTGGTCAGCGTGCCCAGCGACACCGCCCTCGGGATCGGCAACGTGCTGCTGGCCGGGCTGCTGGCCGCGTTCATCTGGGTCGGCGCGACCCAGTCGCTGTCGAGCGCGACGGTGAGCGCCCGGATGCCCGCGGTCGACATCGCGGCGCTGGTCCGCCCGACGATCTCGGTGCCGCCGGACCTGCCGATCGCGGAGGCGTTGCGCCGGGCCTGGGGCGCGCACGTCCGCGGCCTGGTCGTGGTCGACGCGACCGGCAGCCCGCGGGCGCTGGTGAGCGAGTCGCACGTGATGGCGGTGCCGGAAGCGCGCCGGCCCTGGACGACCGTGGCCGACGTGGCCCGGCCGCTGGAGCCGGGCCTGGTGCTGGCCGACTCGCTGTCCGGGGCCGAGGTGGTCGAGGCGTTCCGCCGGACGCCGGCCTCGGAATACCTGGTGGTCGGCCGGGACGGGCACGCGGTCGGCGTGCTGTCCGCGGTGGACGTGGCCAGGGTCCTGCAGGGGCGCCGGCAGGCCCCGGCAGGATCCACGCCATGACCCGCACCACCACCGGCCCGTTCGCCGAGGGCGACTCCGTCCAGCTGACCGACCCGAAGGGCCGGCTGCACACCGTCGTGCTCCAGCCGGGCAGGTCATTCCACACCCACCGGGGCGCGCTCGCGCACGACGATCTCATCGGCTCGCCCGAGGGGATCGTGGTCAAGGCCCAGCCCTCCGGTACGCAGTACCTGGCGCTGCGGCCGCTGCTGTCGGACTTCGTGCTGTCGATGCCGCGCGGCGCGGCGGTCATCTACCCGAAGGACGCGGCCCAGATCGTGGCGATGGGCGACGTGTTCCCGGGCGCCCGGGTGATCGAGGCCGGGGCCGGCTCGGGCGCGCTGACCTGCTCGCTGCTGCGGGCCGTGGGCGACGCCGGGACGCTGACCTCGTACGAGCGGCGGGAGGAGTTCGCGGCCGTCGCCCGCAAGAACGTGGAGCGGTTCTTCGGCGGCCCGCACCCGGCCTGGGAGCTGCGCGACGGCGACGTGCTCGACCACCCCGCCGACGAGCCCGCCGACCGGGTGGTGCTGGACATGCTGGCGCCCTGGGAGGTGCTCGGCACGGTCGCGGCGGCGCTGGTCCCCGGCGGCGTCCTCATGGTGTACGTGGCGACGGTGACCCAGGTGTCGCGGATCGTGGAGACGCTGCGGGAGCACGGCGGGTTCACCGAGCCGGCGGCCTGGGAGACGCTGGTCCGGCCCTGGCACGTGGTCGGCCTGGCGGTCCGCCCGGAGCACCGGATGGTCGGCCACACCGCGTTCCTGGTCTCGGCCCGGCGGCTGGCGGCCGGTGTCACCGCCCCGGTGCGGCAGCGCCGGCCGGCGAAGTCGGCGTCCGCGGAGGGCGACCCCGGCAGCCCGTTCTCGCCCCCGCAGTGACAATTTTCACGGCCGTCACGTTCGGGCACCGGCCGCCGCGGGCGGGGTCCGCCGGCCGCCGGCCGGACCGGGAAACGCTGGCCCGGATCCGGCCCGTCGGGACGCCGCACGGCCGCGCCCGGAAGCCTGGCACACCCGCTCTGACGTGCGCAGTCCGGCGGCCGGGACCGGTCCGCCGGTAGCGGTCCGGAACCGTCCGGCGGGCCCGGCACGGCGGCCCCGTGGCCGGCGGACGACCGGCGTTTCACCCGTCCGCGCCGAGGATCCGCCTGCCCTACCGGGTAAGGACACGCGGACGGGTTTCGCGCAGGGCAGCGGATCGGCGGCGAACAGGCTTAGTGTCGGTCCCGCTGTGTAGGGTGACTTTGACCGCAGGTTGCCGCAGGAGGTGGTGATCGTGGCCAGCGACTCCGACGACCAGGAGATCCGTGCCTCGAGGTACGAGAAGGACGTTCACGAGCTCACGACGCAGGTCTCCTTCCTAGAGGAGGAGGTCTCCATGCTCCGTCGCAGGCTGACGGAGTCCCCTCGCCACCTCAGGGTGCTCGAGGAGCGGCTCGCCGAGGCCCAGAGCCGGGTGGCGACGCTCACCGAACGGAACGAGAAGCTGACCGGCACCCTCCGGGAGGCGCGCGACCAGGTCGTCGCCCTCAAGGAGGAGGTCGACCGGCTCGCCCAGCCGCCGAGCGGCTACGGCGTCTACCTGCAGACGTACGAGGACGGCACGGTGGACGTGTTCACCGGCGGCCGCAAGCTGCGGGTGGCCGTGAGCCCGAGCGTGGAGCTGGAGGGCCTGCGGGTCGGCCAGGAGGTCATGCTCAACGAGGCGCTGAACGTGGTCCTCGTGCGCGAGTTCGAGCGGGCCGGCGACGTGGTGATGCTCAAGGAGCTGCTGGCCGGCGGCGACCGTGCGCTCGTCATCGGCCACACCGACGAGGAGCGGATCGTGCACCTCGCCGACACGCTGCTGACCGAGCGGCTGCGCGCGGGCGACTCGCTGCTGCTGGAGCCCCGCTCCGGCTACGTCTACGAGAAGATCCCGAAGTCCGAGGTCGAGGAGCTCGTCCTCGAAGAGGTCCCGGACATCGACTACACCGACATCGGCGGCCTGGCGTCCCAGATCGAGCAGATCCGCGACGCGGTCGAGCTGCCGTTCCTGCACGCGGACCTGTTCCGCGAGCACGAGCTGCGCCCGCCGAAGGGGATCCTGCTCTACGGCCCGCCCGGTTGCGGCAAGACGCTGATCGCCAAGGCGGTGGCCAACTCGCTGGCCAAGAAGGTCGCCGAGGTCCGGGGTCAGGACGCCGGCCGGTCGTTCTTCCTCAACATCAAGGGCCCCGAGCTTCTGAACAAGTACGTCGGCGAGACCGAGCGGCACATCCGCCTGGTCTTCCAGCGGGCCCGGGAGAAGGCCAGCGAGGGCACCCCGGTCATCGTGTTCTTCGACGAGATGGACTCGATCTTCCGCACCCGTGGCTCGGGTGTGTCCTCCGACGTGGAGAACACGATCGTGCCGCAGCTGCTCTCGGAGATCGACGGCGTCGAGGGCCTGGAGAACGTCATCGTCATCGGCGCCTCCAACCGCGAGGACATGATCGACCCGGCGATCCTGCGCCCGGGCCGGCTGGACGTGAAGATCAAGATCGAGCGGCCGGACGCGGAGGCCGCGCGGGACATCTTCACCAAGTACGTCACCACCACGCTGCCCATCCACGAGGACGACCTCGCGGAGCACGGCGGCAACCGGCAGGCGACGATCTCGGCGATGATCCAGCGCGCCGTCGAGCGGATGTACACCGAGACCGAGGACAACCGCTTCCTCGAGGTGACGTACGCGAACGGCGACAAGGAGGTCCTGTACTTCAAGGACTTCAACTCCGGCGCCATGATCCAGAACATCGTGGACCGGGCCAAGAAGATGGCGATCAAGGACTTCCTCGAGGTCGGTACGAAGGGGCTGCGGCTGCAGCACCTGGTCACCGCCTGCCTGGACGAGTTCCGGGAGAACGAGGACCTGCCCAACACCACCAACCCGGACGACTGGGCCCGTATCTCCGGAAAGAAGGGCGAGCGGATCGTCTACATCCGCACGCTCGTCACCGGCAAGGGCGCCGAGTCCGGCCGGGCGATCGACACCATCTCGAACACGGGTCAATACCTCTAGTAACCGTCGGCGGAGGCCGTCGTCCCGGTATCACCGGGCGGCGGCCTCCGGCACGTTCCCGGCTGGCGCGGACCCCCGCGCGGGGACGTAGGGTCGCTGCCGTGAACCGAGCCGCCGCCATCCTGGGGACCACCGCGCTGATCGCTCTGGCCGGCTGCGCCACGACGACACCGGGCACCGGCGAGCTCGCCGCAGGGGCCACCGCACCGGCGGGCGGCGGCGCCAGCAGCCTGCCGCTGCCCAAGGGCGGCAGCGGCGCTCCCACGGGCTCCGCGGCCCCCTCGGGTACGACCCTCCCGCCGGGCACGAAGACCGTGACCGTCGGCAAGGCCACGATCCCGCTGATCGGGGTCGCGACGGCCTCCCACGACGGCGGCTACCTCTGCCTGACCCTGGTCGACGACACCGGCTGCAGTCTCGAGGTGATCGACATCGGGGCGACCCGGGCCGCCGGCGGCTCGGTCTCCGACCCGGCCCCGGGCGCACCGAACGGGTGGTGGTGGGGATCGGACGTGCCGTCCTGCGGCAGCGGGAACGACAGCTCCGCGGTGGCCACCAGCAAGTCGGTCGAGAGCGGCTTCCGCAAGGTCGGCAGCAAGAACGCCGCGTACGGGTACTGGCTCGTGACCTGCCAGAACACGGATCAGAACTTCGACCCGCGGATGTGGTGGCTGCCCACCTCGCAGCTCGCGTTCCGGGAGCACGACACGGTCGCCGGCGGCGGCGGGGCAGTGGACAAGATCCTCGCGGGCGTCACGTTCGGTGCATAGCCGGGCGCCCCGGCCGTAGGCTGAGGGGCATGACGGTTCGCCGGGTGATGGGCACCGAGGTCGAGTACGGGGTCTCCGTGCCCGGCCAGCCGGGGGCCAACGCGATGCTGCTGTCGTCGCAGATCGTGAACGGCTACGGCGGGCGGGCCGACGTGCCGCGCACCCGCCGGGCGCGCTGGGACTTCGAGGAGGAGTCCCCGCTGCGCGACGCCCGCGGCTTCGACCTGGGCAGCGCGCTCGGCCCGGAATACCTGGAGGCCGAGGACGACGCCGGGCTGGCCAACGTCATCCTGACCAACGGTGCCCGGCTCTACGTCGACCACGCCCACCCGGAGTACTCGACGCCGGAGTGCACGAACCCGCGCGACATCGTGCTCTGGGACAAGGCCGGCGAGCGGATCATGGCCGAGGCGTCCCGGCGGGCGGCCCAGTCCGTGCCGGGCCAGCCGCCGATCCAGCTCTACAAGAACAACACCGACAACAAGGGCCAGTCGTACGGGTCGCACGAGAACTACCTGATGTCGCGGGCGACCCCGTTCGCGGACATCGTCCGGCACCTGACCCCGTTCTTCGTCTCCCGCCAGGTCGTGGCCGGGCAGGGCCGGGTCGGGGTCGGCCAGGACGGCCGGGGCGAGGGCTTCCAGCTCTCCCAGCGTGCGGACTTCTTCGAGGTCGAGGTCGGGCTGGAGACGACGCTCAAGCGCCCGATCATCAATACCCGGGACGAGCCGCACGCGGACGCCGAGCGCTACCGCCGGCTGCACGTGATCATCGGCGACGCCAACCTGTCCGAGATCTCGACGTACCTCAAGGTCGGGACGACCTCGCTGGTGCTGGCCATGATCGAGGACAAGTTCCTCACCGTGGACCTCTCGGTCGAGGAGCCGGTGTCCTCGCTGCGCGCGGTCTCGCACGACGCCTCGCTGAAGCACCTGCTCACGATGCGCTCGGGCCGGACCCTGACCGCGGTCCAGCTGCAGATGGAGTACCTGGAGCAGGCCCGCAAGTACGTCGAGGACCGCTTCGGCGGCGACGCCGACGCGCAGACCCTGGACGTGCTGTCCCGCTGGGAGTCGGTGCTGACCCGGCTGGAGCAGGACCCGATGCTCTGCGCCCGGGAGCTGGACTGGGTGGCCAAGCTGCGGCTGCTGGAGGGCTACCGGTCCCGCGACGGGCTGGCCTGGAACTCGCCCCGGCTGCAGCTGGTGGACCTGCAGTACAGCGACGTCCGCCCCGAGAAGGGGCTGTACTCGCGGCTGGTGGCCCGCGGTGCGATGGAGCGGCTGCTGACCGAGGACGAGGTCCTCGGGGCCGTGGACGCGGCCCCGGTGGACACCCGGGCGTACTTCCGGGGCGAGTGCCTGCGCCGCTACGCCTCGCAGGTGGCCGCGGCCTCGTGGGACTCGGTGATCTTCGACCTGGGCCGGGAGTCGCTGGTCCGGGTGCCGACGCTGGAGCCGCTGCGGGGCACCAAGGCCCACGTCGGCGCGCTGCTGGACCGTTCGCCCACGGCGGACGCGCTCGTGGAGGCCCTGTCCGGCGGGTGAGTGAGCGGGAGGTCGGGCGCGGCGGCGTCTGGACCGCAGCGACCCCACGCCCGCGTTCATGGAGCGCCGCGGAGGGAAGACGCCGCTGGGCCGCCCGACCGGGAGCGAACCGGCGGCAGGGTCACGTGCCGTGGTCGTGACCGCCGACTAATGTCGGAACCCCGGCAACGCGGAGGTTCGGATGGCGACACGAGAGACCGGCGGTGGCCAGAGCAGGGCCACCCGGCGCACCGAGGAGACCGACGAGGTCGAGGCGGCCGCCGAGACCGACGTCCAGGAGCGGCACGAGAAGCTCTCCGAGGACGTGGACGCGATCCTCGACGAGATCGACGACGTGCTGGAGGAGAACGCGGAGGAGTTCGTCCGCGGGTACGTCCAGAAGGGCGGGCAGTGATCGCTAGGGTGCTCACCCTGGCCCCGTCCACGACGACGACCGAGGAGTTCCGTGTCCGCTGACCACCCAGCCGGGCGGCTGCCCGCCGAGTACCTGGCGGCCGGGATGCCGTCGTTCTCGGACTTCCTGCGGTCCGCCGCGCCCGACCTGCTGCCCGGCCGCCGGCCGCTGCCGCCCGGTCAGCTCGGCGACCTCGCGCCGCACGCGACGACGATCGTCGCGGCGACGTACGGGGACGGCGTGCTGATGGCGGGCGACCGGCGGGCGACGATGGGCAACATGATCGCCCAGCGCGACATCGAGAAGGTGTCGGCGGCGGACGCGTACAGCCTGGTCGGCTTCGCCGGCACGGCCGGGATCGGCATCGAGATGATCCGGCTGTTCCAGCTGGAGCTGGAGCACTACGAGAAGATCGAGTTGACGCTCCTCACGCTGGACGGCAAGGCCAACCGGCTGGCCAGCATGATCCGCGGCAACCTGGCCGCGGCCATGCAGGGGCTGGCGGTGCTGCCGCTGTTCGCCGGCTTCGACCTGGACGGCTCCGCGCCGGGCACGGCCGGGCGGATCTTCTCCTACGACGTCACCGGCGGGCCGTACGAGGAGCACAACTTCGCCGGCATCGGCTCGGGCTCGATCTTCGCCCGGGGCGCGCTGAAGAAGCTCTGGCGGCCGCGGATGACCCGGCCCGAGGTCGTCCGGGTCGCGGTCGAGGCGCTCTACGACGCCGCCGACGACGACTCGGCCACCGGTGGCCCGGACCTGGTCCGCCGGATCTTCCCGGTGATCATGGTGGCCGACGCCGAGGGTGTCCGCCGGATCCCCGACGACGAGGTCGCCACGTTCGCCGAGGAGATCGTCGTCGAGCGCACCGCCAACCCGATCTGAGCGGAGGGGACACCACACCATGACGATGCCGTTCTATGCCTCCGCCGAGCAGATCATGCGGGACCGCGCGGAGTACGCGCGGAAGAACATCATGCGCGGCCGCCCGGTCGTCGCCCTCAAGTACGCCGAGGGCGTCCTGTTCGTGGCCGAGAACCCGTCCAGCACGCTCTACAAGGTCGGCGAGATCTACGACCGGATCGGGTTCGCCGCCGTCGGCCGCTACAGCGAGTACGAGACGCTGCGGGTGGCCGGGATCCGGCTGGCCGACATCCGCGGCTACTCCTACGACCGCCGGGACGTGACCGGCCGGGCGCTGGCGAACGCGTACGCGCAGACGCTGAACTCGATCTTCACCGACCAGCAGAAGCCGTACGAGGTGGAGATCTGCGTGGGCGAGGTCGGGGCCACCCCGGCCGAGGACCGGCTCTACCGGATCCTGTTCGACGGCGCGATCTTCGACGAGCCCGAGTACGTGGTGCTGGGAGGGCAGGGCGAACCGATCGTCGCCGCGCTCAAGGAGGGCTACTCCGAGACGCTCACGCTGCCCGGGGCGCTGGCGCTGGCCATCCGGGGCCTGGGCGCGGTCGGCGCGGACAACGGCAAGACCCGGGACCTGGAGGCGCCCTCGCTGGAGGTCGCGATCCTGGAGCGGTCCCGGCCGGCCCGCAAGTTCCGCCGCATCACCGGCGCGGCCCTGACCGCCCTCCTGCCGAGCGCGGCGCCGGCCCCGGCCGAGGACCCCGAGGACGACGCCGGCCCGGACGAGGACCCCGAGGAGGGCTCCCCGAGCTAGCGCGGCGGCCGGGTGATGGCCTCGGGGTTCTTGCCCGCCCGCTCGTCCTGCTTCATGCCGGCTTCGAAGAGGTGGCGGCGGCCGCCGGCCAGGGACTGGCGGGCGCGGTTCTCGTACTCGCGGAAGACCGACCAGTAGCCGTCGTCGTACTCCTCGACGATCTGGAAGGTCCACCGGTCCGGCAGCACGTTGCGGCCGACCAGGCCGGCCTCGATCTCGTCGGCCAGGTAGTCGTGCCCGGCCTCGCGCAGGCCGCGCACGCCGTCCTGCAGCTGCGCGTCGGCCGTACCGGACAGCTGGTGGAACGAGTAGAGGTGGCCGCGGGCGCGCTCGACGGTCTCCAGCGCCTCGCTGATCTTGCCCAGCGCCTCGACGGTGGCCGGGTCAGGGAGGTTCGTCACGTGCGTGAACCTACCGACGCCGTAAGGTGGCAGGCATGGACCGGCGCATCTTCGGGCTCGAGAACGAGTACGGCGTGACGTGCACGTTCCACGGCCAGCGGCGGCTCTCGCCGGACGAGGTGGCCCGCTACCTGTTCCGGCGGGTCGTGTCGTGGGGACGGTCGTCGAACGTGTTCCTCCGCAACGGGGCGAGGCTCTATCTCGACGTCGGCTCCCACCCGGAGTACGCGACGCCCGAGTGCGACAACCTCGTGGACCTCGTCGTGCACGACAAGGCGGGGGAGCGGATCCTCGAGGGCCTGCTCGTGGACGCCGAGCGGCGGCTGCACGAGGAAGGCATCACCGGCGACATCTACCTGTTCAAGAACAACACCGACTCGGCCGGCAACTCGTACGGGTGCCACGAGAACTACCTCGTCGCCCGGCACGGCGAGTTCTCCCGGCTGGCCGACGTGCTCATCCCGTTCCTGGTGACCCGGCAGGTCATCTGCGGCGCCGGGAAGGTGCTGCAGACCCCGCGCGGCGCGGTCTACTGCGTGTCCCAGCGGGCCGAGCACATCTGGGAGGGCGTGTCCTCGGCCACGACCCGGTCGCGTCCGATCATCAACACCCGCGACGAGCCACACGCCGACGCCGAGCGCTATCGGCGTCTGCACGTCATCGTCGGCGACTCGAACATGAGCGAGACGACCACGTTGCTCAAGGTCGCGAGCACCGACCTGGTGCTGCGGATGATCGAGGCCGGCGTTGTGCTGCGCGACAACACCCTGGAGAACCCGATCCGGGCGATCCGCGAGATCAGCCATGACCTCACCGGCAAGCGTAAGGTTCGGCTGGCCAACGGTCGCGAGGCGACCGCCCTGGAGATCCAGGAGGAGTACCTCAGCCGAGCCAAGGACTTCGTCGAGTCCCGGGGCCTGCAGACCGACGTGATCAAGCGGGTTCTCGAACTCTGGGAGCGCGGCCTGCGCGCGGTCGAGACCGGCGATCTGAGCCTGGTGGACCGCGAGCTGGACTGGGTGATCAAGCACCGGCTGATCGAGCGGTACCGGGCCCGGCACAGCCTGCCGCTGTCCTCGCCCCGGATCGCCCGGATCGACCTGGCCTACCACGACATCCATCGCAAACGGGGCCTGCACTACCTGCTCCAGGCCAAGGGCCTGGTCGAGCGG
>DASYKU010000064.1 GCA_035995165.1 Mycobacteriales bacterium | reverse complement strand
GCGGCAGCCAGAGCGGGAGCCCGGCCAGCAACCGGCCGAACAGCTCGACCGGCAGGCCGCCCCAGCCGGTCGGTCCGTAGCAGACGTTGAGCCGGGCGATCGTCGCGGGCAACCCGAGGACCGCGGCGAACGCGCGCACCGTCCCCTCCCCGGCCAGCTTGCCCACCGGATAGCTCGGCGCGAACGGCGCGTCGCCGCCCAGCATCTCGGTCTCCGCGACCGGCTCGTACGGCCGCGCCCGCCGCGCGTACACGCCGAAGGTGGACAGGAAGAGGAACGCCCGCGCGCTGTGGCAGTGAGCCATCAGCTCGCCGGCCCCCACCGCGTTGGCCTGCGCAGCCGTGTTCGCATCGGGCTGGCCCCGCAGCGGCGCGCCGTGGACCACGTAGGTGAAGTCGGTGTCGAGGCCAGCCAGGCTGGTCTCCCCCATCGCCCAGCGGACGGTCCGGATTCCCCGTGCCTCGAACGCCGACCGCAGCCCGGCGTCGGTGAAGCGGCCGAGTACCCACACCTCGTTGTCGGCCGCCAGCGCCTCCACCGCCGGCCGCAGCGCCTGCCCGGTCGCACCGGTCACCAGGATCTTCGCGTCGCGCATCGTTCGGTACCCGCCCTCACCGCTTGCCGGTCCAGAAGACGACCCGCCGGCCGATCAGCGCGACGGTGCCGTTGAGCGCCGCACCGAGCACGCCGAGCACGGCCAGCACGGCGAAGACGCCGGCTGTGTTGGAGTTGGCCTGCGCCATCACGAGCTGGGCGCCCAGACCGGACTGTCCGCTGAGAAACTCGGCCACGATCGCCGCCAGGAAGGCGTAGAGGATGCCGATGGACAGACCGGTGAACACCGACGGCAGCGACGCCGGCAGGCGCACCAGCAACAGGGTCCGCAGCCGCCCCGTCCCGAAGGTCTGGGCGAGCTCCAGGTAGTCCTCCGGGACCTGCCGCAGCCCGGCGTACGCGTTGAGCATTACCGGGAAGACCACCAGGGACACGACCAGCGCGATGTGTCCCAGCATGCCGAGGCCGAACCAGACGAGGAAGAGCGGCGCCAGGGCGATCTTCGGCAGTGCCTGGAAGGCGCTGACGATCGGTTGCACGACGTAGTCCAGTATGCGGAACTCGCTCGCGAGCAGCGCCAGGACGAGGGCTACCACGGCGCCGACGCCGTAGCCGACGAGCGTGGCGGTGAGCGTCTGGACGAGGTCGTAGATGCCGCCCCCCGGCGTCAGCACTCCCTGCTCGGCCGGGATGGTCACGAAGATGAGCCGGAAGGCATCGGCCACCTCGGGCAGCCGCGGCCACAGGTAGGCCGGCACGTCGAGGGCCGGTACCAGCAGGAGCCAGCTCAGCAGGATGACACCGATGGTGGCGGCCTGGACGGCCAGCCGGACCCGGTGCCGCCGCAGGAAGGCCCCTCGCGAGCCCGTTCGCTGCGGACCGGTTCCCGCGGACTCCTCCTGGAGTACCGGCCGGGACGTGGTGGCCGCGTCGACGTTCATCTCGGTACTCCGAGCCGCTCCCGCAGCGAGAGGGCCGGCTCGGCGCGGACCTCGGCCACCAGGCGGGCGATCTCCGGGGCGAGGAGCACATCCCAGATCCGCGGCCGGGCGGCGCCGATCGGCACGCTCCGGATGATCCGGCCCGGCCGGGGTGAGAGCACGATGACGCGGTCGGCGAGGGAAACCGCCGCCTCGATGCCGTCGGTGCTGAACCGGGCCTTCGCCGCTCGGCCGAGCAGGCGTGCGGGGAACAGGACGTTGCCCAGGGTGGTCAGCCAGCGCAGCAGGAGCGGCGACTGGAAGACCATCCTGATGCTCGGGAGTCTCGCGTGGCTGGCCGCCTCGAGGCGGACGGCGCCACTGGTCGGGCTGACGAGCCTGAGCAGGGTGCTCTTGCCGCAGCCGCTTGGTCCGACCACGACCACGGACTCGGACGATCTCACGTCAGGGTCGATATCGGTCGGCGCCGCGACCGAGGTGCTGGCGCCGGCGGGTAGGTCTTCGACAGGTGGTCCAGCCGCAGTACAGTCATGGGCGCCCAATCTCGCCGGTCGGCATCCCGGTCGGGTCCGGCTCCGGCGACAGCGGACCAAGCCAATCGCCCGGCCGCTCGCGGGCACAAGGCGGTGTTCCGGGGTGCGGAACACCGACGTGCCGGGCGGCGGCCCGCAGGACACGGTGCCTGCCTCAGGACGGCGGGCCGGCGGATCGCGCCTGCAGCAGGGCTGCGGGCGCGACGGCGACCTGGTACTGCAGCTTCAGTGAGCCGCGGTCGAACGGGCTATCCGCCCGGCGGACCCGGGCGGCGCCGCGACCGGACCGCCCCGACGCCGATCGGCGTCGCGAGCTCCGCCGTCCCGTCGCCCATCAGGTGGAGAGCGAAGCCCCGCTGCCGAGTCCGGATGCGACCCCGCCCCGAGGGCCGTCGCGTCCAGCCGCCCGGTGGGTGCGGAGTCCCGCAGCGCCCGACGAAGCCGCCCAACCGGCGGCATCCGCTGGCTGCGGCGAGGAGCACCTTGCCCACGGCACTGTCGGGCGCCGGCGGCCTGCGGTGGCGTGCGGCGAGGTCGCGGTGGTGTGGTCCGGCCGGCGACTGCTCGTATAAATCGCTCCGGACTAGACAGCGTCGCTCGTCTTCATCCCGCTACCGGGAGGATTCACTCGACCGGATGGGCGCGGGCCGCTTTCACGATCTCGGCGGCCTCGAAGTCGTGTGCCCGGCTGACCAGCTCGTTGGTGTAGAGCTTCGCCAGGTCGAGCTTCTTGCCGGCCAGCACCGGGATGATCTCCTCCCAGCCGGACAGGTTCTCCTTGTACGTCCATCCCCAGGGGTGCTTCTCGGTCGCCCAGTCCGGCGGCCCGGACACGTCCAGCCTGGGCTGCAGCTCCTTTGCCAGCCGGTCGATCGTCTGCCGGCGCGACTCATTGGGCTGGCGTAGCGTCGGGAAGGCGTCCAGGTGGATCGAGATCCCGGCGGGCACGTTGGCGTTGAGGAACGTGAAGCCCTTTACCAGCGCGCGTAGGTAGCCGGCGTAGAAGTCCCCGTTCTTCTCCAGGGTGGAGCGTTTGAGGATGTTGGTGGTCCCGCCGGTCTTCTGCAGGCTCGCCGGGATGGGTAGGACGCGGAGGGGTCCGATCGGGTCGCCCCGCAGCTGCTCGTTCGCTTGGACGACCTGGGCGTCGGGATAGATCCCGGCGTCGATCTCGCCCTTCCGGAAGGCAGCCACCAGCGCGGCACCCGCCGGGACCACCGCCTTCTTGACGTCACCGGGCCGCAGGCCGGACTGGGTGCACATGGCGTCGATGAACCACCACAGCCCGCCCGGTCCGAGGCACGCCAGTGTCTTCCCCTTGAGCTCGCTGAAGTCCCGGACGGTGCTGGTGGCGGGCACCACCGTCCAGAGGAAGGGCCGCGGCACGGACGTCCAGACGACCATGAGGTCGCTGGCCGGGTTCTGCGCCAGGAACGGCAGCAGCTCCGCGGGGGTCTGGACGGAAGCCTGCAGCTTTCCGGCCTGGACGAGCGGGAGCGGGGCCGGAACGGCCTTCACCGTGCTCTCCACGCCCTCCTCGGCGAAGTAGCCGAGCCGATCGGCGATCGCGAACCAGGAAAGCAGGACGCTGGCCGGGCCGGCGGGTGTGCCGTACTGGACCGGCCGCAGCGGACCCTGGAGAGCCTGCGGGTCGCCCGCGCAGGCACTCAACGCGGCCGGACCGGCGAGCAGGGCCACCCCAGCGGCGCCGGCCGTGCGAAGGAATGTCCGCCTGTCGAGCATTGCAATTCCCCCCGCGGGTGTGGACATCGACCCGGGGACACCATCCGCCGACGCGCGGCGGCCCCACAAGACGCCGGTCCGCGGCGCGGAACACCGAGCCGCGCCGGCTCAGGCGAACGGTGGACCGCGCCCCGGAACGCGGCATGGACTGCGGCTACCGGCGTCAATACGGTCCTGGTGTCCGGCCGCTGGCAATCCAGCCAGCCCTGAGGGGAGTTACCGATGACCGAGTCAGACACCGATCGCGTCGAGCGTGGCCGAGCTCTGTCCGACCAGATCAGTCCCGGCGCGGTGGATGCGCTTTTCCGACAGCTGAACGGGGTCGTGCCCGATTTCGACCGCCTCGCCCTGGGCAGCGTGATGGCCGACATCTGGGGTCGCGAGCAGCTCAGCATGCGGGAACGTTCGATCGTCCGGCTCGCCGTGCTGGCCGCGACTGTCCAGCCGGAGAGTGCCTCCCGGACCGCCATCCGCACCGCATTGCACCTCGGCCTGTCCCAGCAGGACATCGCCGAGGTGTTCGTGCAGACGATTCCGCAGGTCGGCTTGATCCGGGTGATCGCCGCCCTTGAGATGTTGAGCCGGTACCTGGACTCAGGGCAGGCCGAGCAAGCCTCGTAGGCGTCGGGTCACGGTCTACCGGCAAGACCAAGGCCCATCGCGCGTCGTAGTCCTGACCTGGGACGGGTCTGTTGCATCGACCGAGCCCGCTTCGTTCGCTGGGTTTCGGTTCCCTCCCGGGTGATCACGGTCGCGGTCCGCTCGGTAGCTACTCCTCGCCGGGCACGACGAGTCCCTGCTCGTAGGCGAACACCACGGCCTGCACCCGGTCGCGCAGGCCGAGCTTCGTGAGGACCGCGCTGACGTGCGATTTCACCGTCGCCTCCGAGACCACGAGCCGTGCGGCGACCTCGGCGTTCGACAAGCCGCGGGCGACGAGGACGAGCGTCTCGCGCTCGCGCGGCGTGAGGCCGCCCACTGGCTGTTCCGGTCGATTCGCTGAGCTTGTCGGACGTTGCGGGCGCCGCGCGTAATCCTCGACCAGGCGGCGGGTGATCGACGGCGCGAGCAGCGCGTCACCGGCATGAACGACGCGGATCGCCTCCAGCAGCCGATCCCGCGACGCGTCCTTGAGCAGGAACCCGGCGGCGCCCGCACGGAGCGCGCCGAAGACGTACTCGTCGAGGTCGAATGTGGTGAGCACGATGACGCGCGGCGGCGGGTCCAGCGTTGCGTCCGCCACCAGGCGGCGGACCGCGGAGATGCCGTCGAGGTGCGGCATTCGGACGTCCATGAGGACGACGTCCGGCCGCAACTCGCCGACCACGCGGACCGCTTCGACGCCGTCCGCCGCCTCGCCGACCACGTCAACGTCCGGGTGCGCCTCGAGCACGAGTCGCAGGCCGAGGCGGACCAGCTCTTGGTCGTCGGCGATCACCAGCCGGATCGGCCGGTCCGGCGCGTCGGCCCCGGACGGCGCGGACCGCGCGGGGGGCTCGGGCCGCCCGGGTGACGCGGTCACGCGGCGCCGCCGGCGGGGAGGTCGGCGGCGACCTGGAAGCCGCCGCCGGGCCGGACGCCGGCCTCGAGCCGGCCGCCGAGGGCGACTGCGCGCTCGCGCATGCCGAGGATCCCGCGGCCCGCGCCCGGCTCGCCGGGGGCGGGGTGGCGCGGCTCGCCGTCGTCCTCGACCCGGACTTCGAGCCCGTCGCGGCGGTAGCGCAGGTGGACGGCGACGTCGGTCGCGCGGGCGTGCTTGGCCACGTTGGTGAGTGCCTCCTCGACGATGCGGTACGCGGACAGCTCCAGGCCGCCGGGCAGCGGTCGGCGGTCGCCGTCGATCTGGAGCCGCACCGGCAGCCCGGCCGCGTGGAAGTGGCCGACGAGCTCGGGGAGCCGGTCGAGCGACGGCGCTGGGGCGAGCTCGGCCGGTTCGATGAGCTCGCCGCCGGGACGACCGGCCGGTTCCCGCAGCACGGCGAGGATCCGGCGCAGCTCGGCCAGGCTCTCCTCGCCGCCGGCCTCCACCCGGCGCAGGACGTCGTCGGCGACGTCCGGCCGGGTGTGCAGGACGTCCCGCGCGCCGCGGGCGCCGAGCAGCATCACGGTGACCGAGTGGGCGACGATGTCGTGCAGGTCCCGGGCGATCGAGGCGCGCTCGCGCTGCGCCGCGATGAGGTTGAGCTGCTCCCGCTCGCGCTCCAGCTGGGCGGCGCGCTCCTCGAGGGCGGCGGTGTAGCGGCGGCGGGTCTGCAGGTACGCGCCCGCGATGACCGCGATCACGCTCACCGCCGGTTGCGCGACCGCCCAGACCTGGAGCAGGACGGCGGCCGGCACGAGGACGGCGACCGCCGTCCACCGGTCGCGCCGCTCGGCAACCGTGAACAGCGCGACCACCACCGGCGCGCCGCCGGGGAAACCGCCGCCGCTGACCGCGACGACCGCCGCCGTGCCCGCCAGGGTCGCGGCGAGCACGGCAAGCGGCGAGCGGCGCCGCAGCACCAGCGTCGCACCGGTCAGGACACTGAGCACGACCGCGGTGGCCGTCCAGCCAGGCCACCCGTCGACAAGGAGCCCGATCTCGATGCCGGTCGTGACGGCGGCGACGGCAACGTCGAGCAGCACGGCGCGGCGCCGGACCACCGCGTCGCGCCACCTCGTGACGCTGTGCCGGATCTCCACGATCACGCCAGGTCGCGGCGGGACTCGGCGGAGACCGCCGCCACGGCCGTCGCCGCCGTCCACAGCGCGAGCACCCCGGCGGCGGACAGGGCGGTGAGCGTGGTGTCGTGGGTCATGCCGGTGAGCACCGAGGACGCGCCGAACGGCGTGAAGTTCGCCAGGCCCTCGTCGGCACCGGACACCAGCGGCACGACGGCGAAGTTCACGACGAGCGCCAGGACGACGCCGACGACCTGGCTCCGTACGAGCGCCCCGGCCGCCGCACCGAGCACCGCGGAGAGGACGGCCGCGACGACGTTGCCGGCGACCACGTCACCCACCTGGCCGGCGGTCAGCGCCGGGCCGGGCATCCGCGCCAGCAGCGGCAAGGCGACGGCGACCGACACGGCGGAGACTACGACGCCGAGGGCCAGACCGGTGACCCCGTACGCCGCGAGCCGTGCCGCGAGCAGCGTGCCGCGGCCGCGTCGGGCGACGAGCGCCGCCGGGGCCGCCGTCCGGTGCCGGTACTCCCCCGCGGCCCCGACCAGCGCCCAGGTCAGCACGAGCACCGGAAGCGCGGACAACGCCTCCTGCTTCTCGGTCACACGACTCAGCGTGCCTGATGCGGCGCCGATGATCACCGCGTTGAGCGCCGCGAACGCGAGACCGCCCGCCACGAACGCCCACAGCGTGCGCGTGGTGAGTGTCTTGCGCAGCTCGCCGGCCAGCAGCGCGGTCATGCCAACGTCCCGCCGGTGAGGTCGAGGAACGCGTCCTCAAGGGCGCCGTGCCGGGCCTGCAGCTCCCCGATCGGGCCAGCGTGGACGAGCCGCCCGCGGTCGACGACGACGACGTCGTCCACGGTCAGCGCCGCCTCGCTGAGGACGTGGCTGGACAGCAGCACCGTCCGGCCGCTCGCGGCGCGCGACCGCAGCAGCGTGCGCAGCCAGCGCAGCCCGCGCGGGTCGAGGCCGTTGACCGGCTCGTCGAGGACGAGGATCTGCGGGTCGCCGAGCAGTGCCGTGGCCAGACCGAGCCGCTGGCGCATGCCCATCGAGTAGCCGCCGACCCGGCGGCCGGCGGCCTCGGTGAGTCCGACCGTGTCGAGCACCTCGGCGACCCGTCGCCGCGGGATGCCGCCGAGCGTGGCGAGCGCGGTGAGATGCGCGCGGGCGGTGCGGCCCGGGTGGGCGCCGCAGGACTCGATGAAGACGCCGACCCGGGTCGGGTCGCTGATCGTGCCGGTGACCTCGGCGCCGGCGACACGGACCCGGCCGGCGGTGGGCCGGGCGAGGCCGACGAGGAGCTTGAGGGCGGTCGTCTTCCCGGCGCCGTTGGGGCCGAAGAAGCCGGTGACCGCCCCCTCCCGGACGGTGAACGAGAGGCCGTCGACGGCGGTCGTGCGGCCGTACCGCTTGGTAAGCCCTTCGGCGACGACGGCCGGCGGCGCGGATGTGGTGGTGATGTCCATGTCGTCGAGCCTGCCGGCGCGTCGCTCCACGGTCTTCGGCCGCGGGACGGAACTGTGTCTCCGTCTCACGACGGAGGCCGCACCACGGAGGGGCGGTGCCCGCCGGCCTCGGTGTGGGGGAGCCTGTCAGCCTGGCCTCCTGGTCAGCCGCCGGGGCTGGCGACCGATCCGCGGGCGGCGAGCGCGGCCAGGGATCGCAGGGGAGCGCCCGATCGCGTGCTGCTGGTCCGGCAACCGGTGCGCCTGGTGCTCGGGCAGCTCCACCTCTACGTCGATGTCGCTCGCCTCGCCGGCAACCCGCAGCTGCCAGCGGAAGACCACGTCGGACACGAGGCAGGAGATCGTCACCCGGCCGTCGCGGCTGCCCGCCTCCAGCCGCTGCGCCATCGGGAAGTCGGGGTGTCCCGCCGGCCACATCGTGTAGTCGCCGTCCGGCCCGGCGACGACCCGCCCCATGCCCTCCCACCATTCGGGGAACCGGGTCGGGTCGTGCAGCAGCTTCCATACCTCCTCGACCGGGGCCGAGCTGCGGGCGCTCAGCGCGAAAGTGGGCATGTGGTCACCTCGTGGGTTCCAGTCCGGGGTCGGGCTCGGCGCCGGAGTCGGGGTCGAGAGAGCTGAGGGCCCGGACGATCCGGGCCAGTTCGCGCTCGGGCTCGACGAGCCCGACGACCGGCGGCCGGCCACGGCCAGCATCCCGAGCAGCGTCTGCGCGGGCGCCGGGAGCAGTCCGGCGGTGGCCCGGACCGCGGTCCGCAGGTTCGGCGGCGGTCCGGTCCCACCTGCGGCGACCACCCGGCTGCTTTCGACCGCGAGCAGCGGGTTGCCCTCCGCGGCGGCGATCACCCGCCGCAGGAGCGCGTCGTCCATCGGCAGGATGGACGACGCCAGCGCGGCCACCTCGGTGTCGCCGATCGGTGCCAGC
>DASYKU010000063.1 GCA_035995165.1 Mycobacteriales bacterium | reverse complement strand
GGCCAGGATGCCCGAGTAATTCGAGCCGTTCGGGAAGAACAGGTGCGGGAAGACGAGCGCCGCGATCGTGCCGTAGAGGAAGAAGTCGTACCACTCGATCGTGGTGCCGATGGTGCTGGCGATGACGGCGCGGCGGCGTTGGCCCTGAATCACAGGGTCCGGGGCCACCGACGGGGATTGGGACATCGTGCTGCCTCCCGAAAGGGCTGATCCCCCGTACACCTGGATGCCGCCGGACGGCCATCCGGGGCGGGATGGCGTCATGTGACGCGCGACATGGGTGATCGTACCGCCGAAGACCTGGTTGACGCAGCAACCGCGCTAGGCCTGGCGTGGCGTACGGACCAGGGCTTTTGGGCGAGCCGAAGGGCTCCGTTCACCCGATCGGGGGGTTCTCCGGAAACGCCCGGCCACAGAGCGCGTACGGAAGGCCCGTCGGCCCAGGTCAGAGGGCACAGGCACGGTCTGCGACCGGCTGTAACGGTTACGTGGGGCTTGATCCTTACGCGGTTGTCCGTACTGTCCGCGGGAGCTTGCCCACCGGAAGGACCGTTGATGCGCGTCTCCCCCAGTAGTCGCTGGGTCGTCCTCCCCACGGTGCTCGCCGCCGCCGTCGTGGCGACGGGAGTGGCCTGGGTCGGTTCGTCCGCCGGCGGCAGCTCGGGCGGGGACCAGGCGCTGACCAGCGTGGCCCGGCCGGTGGCCCCGGCCGCCACCGCCGACCCGACGGGGTCCGCGGCGCCCCGGCCTTCCACCGCGTCGCGGGACAAGCGGCAGGCGGTCGTCCCGCCGGCGATCCGGTTCCAGCCGGCGCCGCGGCCGCCGCGCAAGCCCCTCCCTCCCCGGCCGACCCGCTCGATGCCGTCCTCGTCCGCGCCCTCGATGCCCTCGGCTCCGGGCAGCCCGCCGTCGGCCCCGACCACGGCGCCGGGCTCGGGCGGTGTCACGGCCCAGGTCGTCGCGCTGACCAACGCCGAGCGGGCCAAGGTCGGCTGTGGCGCGCTCACCGTGAACGGCACGCTGACCGCGGTCGCCCAGGCGCACAGCCAGGACATGGGCGACCACAACTACTTCGACCACAACTCGCAGGACGGGAAGTCGCCGTTCGACCGGATGACCGCGGCCGGCTACCGGTTCTCCACCGCCGCGGAGAACATCGCGGCCGGGCAGCGCACCCCGCAGGACGTCATGACCTCGTGGATGAACAGCCCCGGGCACAAGGCCAACATCCTCAACTGCGCGCTGCACCAGATCGGCGTCGGCTACGCCACCGTGTCCGGCTCCCAGTACGGCGTGTACTGGACGCAGGACTTCGGCACCCCGCTCTAGCCCTCAGCTCGACGACACCAGGCCGGTCAGCACGCCGCGGGCGATCGCGGTGGCATTGATCCGGGCCACGACGTCCGCTGTGGACTGTCCACTCGGGTGGGCCGGCAGCGCGTACACGGTGAAGAGGTAGTGGTGGGTGCCGCTGGGCGGGCAGGGCGGCGTCCAGCCCGGCCGGCCGGCGCTGTTGTCGCCCTCGGTCGCCCCGGCCGGCGGCTGGTCCCCGGCCAGCGAGCCGTCCTTGGGCGGCAGGTCGTAGAGCACCCAGTGGGTGAACCCGTCCGAGCCGGCGTCCGGGTCGAAGACGACCAGGGCGATCGACGCGGCGTCCGCCGGGACGCCGGTCCAGGACAGCGCCGGGGCCGCGCCGCCGCCCTTGCAGGTGTAGTCGCGCGGGATCGGCTGGTTGTCGGCGAACACGGAGCTGGTCACGGTGATGGTCTTCGGGGCGGCGTCGACCGGGGCCGGGGTGTCGCTGCCGGTGCCGCCGCCGCTGCCGCAGCCGGCCACGAGCAGCGCACCGGCCAGCACCCACCATCCGGTCCGCACGGGGCAACTCTGCCGTCGCCGCCGGGATCTGTCACCGGTCGCCGCTAGTTTGCGGCCATGTCGCAACACCGGCTGGACCGGACCGAGGCCCGCCGGATCGCCGTCCGGGCCCAGCTGCTGGACGCGGACCGGCCGGCCGACCTGCTGACCGTGGTGACCCGGCTGACCCTGCTGCAGCTGGATCCGACGGCCGCGATCGCGCCGAACGCGGACCTGGTCGCCTGGGGCCGGCTCGGCCGGACGTACCGGCCGGCGCAGCTGCAGCAGGCGCTGGACGACCGGCAGCTGTTCGAGCACCGGGCGATGATCCGCCCGATGGCCGACCTCCGGCTCTACCGGGCCGACATGGCCGCCTGGGCCGGCGACCAGCGGCACCGGGACTGGCTGCAGGCCAACGCGTCATTCCATCAGCGGGTGCTGGACCAGCTGCGCGCGGACGGGCCGCTGCTGTCCCGGGAGGTGCCGGACCGCTGCGCCGTGCCCTGGCCGTCGACCGGCTGGACCAACAACCGCAACGTCACCAAGATGCTGGAGATCCTCGCCGCCCGGGGCGAGATCGCGATCTCCGGACGGCAGGGCCGGCAGCGGTTCTGGGACCTGGCCGAGCGGGTCTATCCGCTGGACCAGCCCGTGCTGCCGCTGGCGGAAGCCCTGCGGGAGCGGGACGAACGGCGGCTGCAGGCGCTGGGCGTCGCCCGGTCCACGATGGTGGGCGAGGCCGGCGAGCCGGCCGAGGTCGAGGGCACCGCCGGGCTCTGGCGGGTCGACCCGGCCGCGGTCGGCTCGCCGTTGCGGGGCCGGACCGCGCTGCTGTCGCCGTTCGACCGGCTGGTGCACGACCGCAAGCGGGCGCTGGAGCTCTTCGGCTTCGACTACCACCTCGAGATGTACGTGCCCAAGCCCCTACGGCGCTGGGGCTACTTCGCGCTGCCGGTGCTGTACCGGGACCGGCTGGTGGGCAAGCTGGACGCCACCGCCGACCGCAAGGCCGGGGTGCTGCGGGTGGACGCGATCCACGAGGACGTCCCGTTCAGCGCGGCCACGACGGCGGCCGTCCGGGCCGAGATCGACCGGCTCGCCGGCTGGCTCGGCCTGCCGGTCACGTACGCCTGACGATCAGGCGAGCGGGTGGGCGAGGTTGAGGCGGTCGTCGGAGCCGGTCCAGCCCAGCACCAGCTCGTCCCGGAAGACGACCAGCTCGGGCCGGACGACGGTCTTGGCCTCGGGCCGCCGGACCGGCGCGGTCGGTCCGGCGCCGGTGAGCCGGACCAGGTTCACCACCCGGTCCGACCCGGCCCAGGCCACCACGACCTCGCCCCCGGTGGCCGCATAGCGCGACCGTCAGCCGGTCCCCGACCGCGGCCAGCGCGGGCGCCAGCGGCACCGTCCGTAGCGAGTCCGAGGAGTCCCGCGTCTGCCGGAACGCCTTGTCGTCCAGCCGCCGCCGGTGCGCCAGCGTCCGCCCGTCCGCCGACGCGCCGAGGTTGAGCCGGTAGTCCCGCCCGGTCCAGGCCACGTGCAGCTGGTCCCGCCAGACCGCCAGCGCGCAGCCGGCCCCGACTTCTCCGCCAGCGTGACGACCTGCACCCGCGCAGACTATTCGTCAGGCCACAGGCCTGGCACCGTCGTCGACCAAGGACTCCTGCTCGATCGCGGGCCGGTGCCGGCCGCGCAACGCCAGCACGGTGAGGATCGCGGCCACCAGCGCGGCGCAGCCGCAGGCGGCGAAGCCGACCTCGTACCCCTGGCCGAGCGCGGACATCGCGACCTCGTGCGCGGCCGACCCGGGTTCGCCCGGCAGCAGGCCGTTGACCGCGAGCGGGCCGCCGGCCTTCGCGACGGCCTGGGCCGCGGCGGCCTGGTCCGCGGGCAGGTTCGCGCCGGGGAGCTTCGCGCCGAAGCTGCCGGCCGCCCGGCTCAGCGCGATCGCCCCCACCACCGCGGGGCCGAGGGTGAAGCCGAAGTCGCGCAGCAGGTTCGTCGTCGCGCTGGCCATGCCCGCGTAGTGCAGCGGCACGGTGTTGATCGAGGCGGCCGTGATCGAGCTGACCGCGAGCGCGAAGCCGATCCCGACCAGCCCGATCGGCACCACGAGCGAGGTCAGCGTCAGGTCGTCCACGTCCAGCCGCAGGGCCAGGAACTGCCCGATCGCCATGATCGCGAAGCCGGACCCCAGCAGCCAGCGCGGGTTCACCCGCTCCAGCAGCCGGGAGATCAGCGGGATCAGCACGAACGCCGGCCCCTGCAGCAGCAGGAACGGCACCGAGGTCCGCAGCGGGCTCTGGTGCTGGATCGGCCCGAGCCGGATGCTCACCGCGTAGGCGGTGCCGAGGAACGCGAACATGCCGATGACCGCGACGATCGAGGCCACCGCGAAGGCCGGCGTACGGAACAGGTCCAGCCGCAGCAGCGGCGAGCGGGACCGCAGCTCGGCGCCGACGAACAAACCCAGGAAGAGCGCGGCGACGACGAAGCCGAGCACGATCCGCGGGTCGCCCCAGCCGTCGGTCGGGCCCTGGATCACCGCGTACAGCAGGACGATGAGGCCGACGGCGAGGGTGATCTGGCCGCCCCAGTCCAGCGACCGGCCGGCCGGCGCGCTGGAGTCGCGGGCCAGCAGCAGGCTGAGCCCGACCGAGACCGCGGCCAGGATCGCGACCACGACGAACGACCAGCGCCAGGAGCCGTAGTTGCCGGTGATGCCGCCGAGGACCGGCGCGATGAAGCCGCCGGCGGACAGGAACCCGGCCCAGACCGCGATGGCCCGGGACCGGTCGCGCGGGGTGTGCGTACCGGCCGCGACCATCGCCAGCGAGGTCGGGAACAGCGCGCCCGCGCCGAGACCGGCCAGGGCCTGCCCGACCCAGAGCGTCTGCACGTTCGGGGCCGAGGCTGCGACGGCCTCGCCGACCAGCAGCAGGCAGCCCCCGCCGACCAGCAGGCGCTTGCGGCCGTAGAGGTCGCCGAGCACGCCGAAGGTCAGCTCCAGCACGACGACCGGCAGCAGGAACGCGTCCGAGATCCAGGTCAGCTGGGAGCCGACGGGATGGAAGTGCTCCTGGAACAGGCCGTTGAGCGTCGCCGGGATCGCGATGCCGATCTGGCCGACCATCACCGCGTAACAGGAGGCGATCAGCGTTCCGACGGTGAGGGTTCGCGGCGCGTGCGCGGTCGAGGAATGCATACGGCTCCTACCCGGTACGCCCCCCGCGCCTGCACGCTAGCTCCGGTGGCGGCAGCCGTCGATCATCGCACCGATGGTATTACCTAACTATGGTCATTCCTTTGTCGAGGGCTGAGGAATCCAGCCCAGCGCGGGGCCGAGGTGGGTGGCGATGTCGGTGAGGATCTGCACGTAGTCCTCCTCGGCGAAGCTGAACGGAAGCGCGAACGCGACCTCGGTGACCTCGCGGAAACCGGCGTGGCCGTACAGGGCCTCGGCGATCTCGGCCGAGCTGCCGACCAGGTCGCGGGCGAACATCATCCGGCCCGGGCCCTGCGGGGTCGCGGTCCGGGGCGTCCGGCCCGCCACGTACGCCGCGTACTTGGCCTTCTGCTCGGCGGTCGCGCTGTCGGTCGGGATGACGACCAGGCCCTGCGAGACCCGGGCCTTGTCCCCGTCGGGATGGGCGGCCCGGAACGCCCGCACGTGCGAACGCTGGATCCCCGCGAAGTCCTCGGATTCCTCCGCCCGGACGACGCTGCTGGTGAGGAAGTTCATGCCGTGCTCGCCGGCCCAGGTGGCCGAGCGGAGGCTGGCACCGCCGTACCAGAGCCGGCCGCGCAGGCCGGGCGAGTGCGGCTGGACCCGGTCGGAGAACTCCTCGATTCCCCGGGTGCCGGAGAACCCGCTCGCCGTCTCGCCGGCGACGAACCGCAGCAGCCGCAACACCCGCTCGTAGCTGAAGTCCTCGACGCCGGCGGTGTCCGGGTAGAGCGACGCCTTCACGTCGTCCCAGTGCATCGGCGGCCCCACGCTCACGCCCGGGTTGAGCCGGCCGCCGGAGAGGAGGTCGACGGTGGCGAGGTCCTCGGCCAGCCGCAGCGGGTTCTCCCAGCCCAGCGGGATCACCGCGGTGCCGAGCTCGATCCGGCGGGTGCGCTGGGTCGCGGCGGCCAGCACGGCGACCGGGGAGGAGATGCCGTACTGCAGGTGCCGGTGCCGGACCCAGGCGCTGTCGAAGCCGAGCCGCTCGCCCAGCTCGATGACCCGCAGCGTGGTCTCGTGCCCGGCAGCCGGGTCGGCGGCGTCGAACAGGCCGATGGTCAGGAAGCCGAGCTTCGCCAGCGCTGTCCCGGGTGCCGGCATCAGCCGCTCCTCCGCGTAGGAAACCTGCAGGTCGGCCCGAGCCTCGTACGAGGTCCCGGGTGGCGTCCAGCGGGCGCGCTGACGCGCGGCCCGCCGATCCATTACGCGAAATCGGAAGAATTTTGGGCAGCCGACCGGTGGCGCCGGGTGCCGGGTTTATCGAGTTTTGCGGTCCCCCGCCCCGGGTAATTCGGCGGAGAAAGCGACTCCCCCCAAGGCGCTTCTCTCCATTCGCTAGGAGCGATCATGAACACTGGCGTACTGATCGCGATTATCGTCATCGTGGTGGTGATCGTGGCGCTGGCCGTCGTGCTGGCGCAACGAAAGCGGACGCAGGGCCTGCGCGACCAGTTCGGGCCCGAGTACGAGCGCACGCTGGCCCGGTCCGGCGACCGCAAGTCCGCCGAGTCCGACCTGGCCGACCGCCGGCACCGCCGGCAGGAGCTCGACATCGTCGAGCTCGACCCGGCCGCGCAGGCGCAGTACCAGCAGGAGTGGCGGACGACCCAGGCCAAGTTCGTCGACGACCCGACCGGGGCGACCCGGGAGGCCGACGTGCTGGTGACGCGGGTCATGAAGGACCGCGGCTACCCGGTCGAGGACGACTTCGACCGGCAGGCGGCCGACGTCTCGGTCGACCACCCGGACGTCGCCGAGAACTACCGCGCCGCGCACGCGCTTCATCGCGCGAACGAGCAGGGGCTGGCCAGCACCGACGACCTCCGGCAGGCGTTCGTGCACTACCGCTCGCTGTTCTCGCAGCTGTTGGACGTCGACGGAGACGATCGCAAGAAGGAGGCCCACCAGTGAACGACCGACGTGAGGACCTGAGCACGGCCGACCTGGCCGGGCAGCACCCGGCCGACACGGCCCCGGACGACGACCGCGACAGCTCGTACGGGGACCGGGCGGACGACTCGACGGACGGCGGGTTCGGCGACCGGGTCGTCGACTCCCAGGACCGGCTCGGCACCGACGCCGGAGCCCGGGACGGTGCCGCGGGCGACTTCGGCGACCGGGACACGGTCGACACGGACCGCGGCGGCCTCGGCGACCGCGACCACGACGGCGACGGCGACGGCGACCGCGACGGCTTCGGGGACCGCGACGCGGTGGACCGGGACCCGGCCGCGTTCGACGACCGGACCGGCGCCACCAGCGTCGACCCGGACGGCGTGCGCGCCGACGACAGCCCGGCCGGCGTCGTCCCCGACGCGGCCGCGACCCCGGCTCCGACCGGCGTCCCGGCGGACACCGGCCCGGTGGCCGCCACCGGCACGGCCGCGAGCACCGGTACGGCCGCGAGCACCGGTACGGCCGCGAGCACGACCAGCGCGGGGACGACCGGCGCCGGCGGGAAGACCGAGGCCGGCCCGCTGCTGCCGGCCGACCAGACCGAGGGCTACCGGGCCCGCTGGACGGACGTCCAGACCGGGTTCGTGGACGAGCCCCGCAACGCGGTCGAGCAGGCCGACAGCCTGGTCGCCGAGCTCATGCAGCACCTGGCCAAGACGTTCGCCGACGAGCGTGGCCGGCTCGAGGGCCAGTGGGACCGCGGCGACGACGTGCCGACCGACGACCTGCGGACGGCATTCCAGCGGTACCGGTCGTTCTTCGAGCGGCTGCTCGCGACCTGACCGGAATAACTGCACGGGAGCAATTACGCCCTGTTGCCGCTGCCTTTCCCCGGGTGGAGGCAACAGGGTTTTCCGCTGGGCAATTGGACTTTTGCCAATCGGCCGAATCTTACGGGGAGCTGACGACGGCCGCAGCGATTGAGCCGTCCAGCAGGTCTGCTCCGTAGTCTCGGTACGTGAGTGACGCCAGCCGCCCCCGCACGGCCCGTGGATCCGAGGACGCACTGTGATCACGCTCGCGCTGATCGGTCTCGTGGGCGGGTTGATCACCGGGATCTCGCCCTGCGTGCTGCCGGTGCTGCCGGTGATCTTCCTGTCCGGCGGCGCCCAGGGCGCCCGGCAGGAGACCGCGGCCGAGCAGAAGGCGGCCCGCAGGGCCCGGCAGAGGGTGCTCGCCGGCGGTGCGTTGCCGCCACCGGAGGGACCGCCGCCGACCGAGGCGGACCAGCGCCGGCCGTACCTGGTGGTGGCCGGGCTGGCGCTGAGCTTCGCGTTGTTCACGCTGCTGGGCACGCTGATCCTGCGGGCGCTGCCGCTGCCGCAGGACATCATCCGCTGGGCCGGGCTGGTGCTGCTGGTGCTGCTCGGCATCGGGATGATCGTGCCGCGGGTCGAGCAGGTGCTGGAGCGGCCGTTCGCGCGGATCCCGCGCCGGGCCAACGGCACCGACCGCGGCTCGTTCGTGCTCGGCCTCGCCCTCGGTGCGGTCTACGTGCCCTGCGCGGGCCCGGTGCTGGCCGCGATCACGGTGGCCGGCGCGACCGGCCGGATCGGCGGCGGCACGGTCGTGCTCACGATCGCGTTCGCGGTCGGGACGGCGCTGCCGCTGCTGGGTTTCGCGCTGGCCGGGCGGCAGCTGGCCGAGCGGCTGCGGACGTTCCGGCGGCACCAGACCCGGATCCGGATGGTCGCGGGCGTCGTGGTCATCGGCCTCGCGGTCGCGCTGACGTTCAACGTGACCGACGCGATCCAGCGCGCGGTGCCGGACTACACCGCCGCGCTGAACAAGGACCTGCACACCGGCGACACGTCCAAGGCGCTCGGCTCCTCCGGCAGCGGGGCCGACCTCGGCGCCTGCGAGGGCGACCCGGACGCGGCGCCGGCCCTGCACAGCTGCGGCACCGCGCCGCCCCTGGCCGGCATCTCGACCTGGCTGAACACCCCGAACGGCAGCGGGCTGGACCTCGCCGCGCTCAAGGGGAAGGTCGTGCTGGTCGACTTCTGGGCGTACTCCTGCATCAACTGCCAGCGGGCGATCGCGCACGTGAATGCCTGGTACTCGGCGTACAAGTCGGACGGGTTCGTGGTGATCGGCGTGCACACCCCGGAGTACGCGTTCGAGCACGTGCCGGGGAACGTCGCGGCCGGGGCGAAGCGGCTCGGCATCCAGTACCCGGTCGCGCTCGACAACGACTACGGGACCTGGAACAACTACTCGAACGAGTCCTGGCCGGCCGACTACCTCATCGACTCCACCGGGACGGTCCGGTTCGCCTCCGCGGGCGAGGGACAGTATCCGGAGACCGAGGGGCTGATCCGGCAGCTGCTCAGCAGCGCCTCGCCGGGAAGGACGCTGCCGAAGGCGACCCAGGTCCCGGACAACACGCCGACCTCGAACATGTCGCCGGAGACGTACCTGGGCTCGGCCCGGGCCCAGTACTACCAGGGCGACCAGCTCGGCAACGGGACCAAGTCCTTCAGCTACCCGCAGAACGTCCAGCTCGGCTACTTCGCGCTCACCGGCACCTGGGCCGTCGACGACGAGTCGATCACCGCCAGGAACGACGCCGGGATCGCGCTGAACTTCCTCGCCGAGGACATCTACCTGGACGTGAGCGGGACCGGCACGCTGACCGTCACCGTGGACGGGAAGACGACCACGTACCAGGTCTCCGGAGCGCCGAACATCTACCCGGTCCTGCATCGCGACACCCAGGAGACCGGCGTCATCAAGATCGCCCTCTCCCCCGGGATCAGCGCTTATTCGTTCACGTTCGGCTGACCCGCGGGCCTACCGTCGGCGGCACGGGCAGGGCCAACGCCGAGCGGGCGGCGGCGGCCACCGCGGCCGGCTACCGGGTCCGGCCGCCCCGGGCCGCCGACGCGGCCGAGCTCGGCCGGGTGCACCTCGCGGTCTGGCAGGAGGCGTACGGCGGGCTGGTCGACGCCGGCCACCTCGACTCGCGCAGTGCGCAGGACAGCGTCCGGCTCTGGGAGGACATCCTGGCCGGGACGGCGCCGCCGGCGCTGCGGCTGGTCGGGCTGGCGCCGGACGGCGCGACCGTCGGCTTCGCCGCGACCGGGCCGAGCCGGGACGAGGAGCCGGCCGTGCCGAACGAGCTCCACGCGATCGACATCCTCGCCGCCCACCACGGGACAGGCCCGGCCGACCTGCTCCTGCTGGAGTCGATCGGCGACCGGCCGCAGATGCTCTGGGTGCTCGCCGGCAACGGGCGGGCCAAGGCCCGTTGCCGGCGGCACCCGGTTCGCGGCGGCCGGGGCGCTCCAGCACGACGACCTCTTCGACGCCGACCTCGAGCTCATGGCCCGCGTCTAGCAAGGACGACCCCCGTGGGGCGGCGACCCCCCGCAAGCCGTCCCCGGAAGCCCGTCCCCACTTCCGGCAACGGCGTCGCCGCCCCTCGCCGAGCGCCGGGTTCTCCCGGTCTCCGCGAGCAGGTACAGCAGACCTCATCCGCGGGCCGCGGCCCACCCCCGGATCCGGGGGTGGGCCCCGGGTGAACCGGCGGGCCGCGCCCATCGTGGGGCGGACGACGGCGGTGCACGGCCCCGGATCCGGGGCTGGCAACGGGCCGGAGGGGATCGAGGCGGTGGACTCGAACGGGAGTACGGCGGCGGCGCGGGTACACACGGCCGACGGCGACAGCGTCGACGTGCCCAGCGGCGGGCGCCTGGTCTTCGGCCGCGGCCCCGACGCCGACCTCGTCGTCGTCGCGGGGCGCGGGCTGTCCCGGCGGGCCGGTGTGATCGCCGCCCTCGACGGCGGCGTGCTGGTCACCAACGTCAGCCGCACCCACGCGCTCTACGCGGTCGGCGAGGCGTACCGGATCCGGCTGCCGCGGGTCGAGGCCGGGGCCGAGCCGGTCGGCGGCTGGTTCGTCCGGACCGGGACGCTGGAGGTCGGCTCGCAGGCCATGCTCGACGACGCCAGCCCGCTGCGGATCGAGGTGGTCGGCGGGGCCGACGACACGCTGCCCGGAGCCGGCGAGGACCGGCCGGCCGGGGACGCGACCCTGCTGCCGCTGCGGCTGGACCCGGACACCAAGGTCTTCCTGGTCGCGCTGATGTGGTGCCGGCCGTGGCTGGTCGACCCGACCCGGACCACGCCGCTGCCGCGGACCCCGGAGATCGCCCGGGCCGCGCTCGAGGTGACCGACGCGTACTACGAGCTCGAGCGGTTCGACTCCGACCCGGCCTTCCGGGACCGGCTGTCGGCCCGGGTCGGCGAGCACCTCAAGGCGCTGCGGCAGAAGATCGCCGAGCGCGGACTGGTCCGGCCGGGCGTCCGGCTCTCGGACGAGGTCGTCGCCGAGGTGCTGCTGGAGTACGCGGTGATCACCGCGGCCGACCTGGCGCGACTGGACGACCCGGCCTGGTGCACCCGCCAGGAGGACCTCTGGTGGACCCGGGAGCGCTGACCGTCAGCCGTTCACCTGGAACGTGACCTGCTCCGCGGTGCCGTCCGAGCCGGTCACGACGAGCACCATCGTGCCGACCGGCAGGCTCCCGGCGAACAGCTCGTCGTGCTGGTTGACGGTGTAGTTGAACGAGCCGGAGTGGTCGACCACCGTGTGGTCGGGCGAGGTCTTTCCGTCCTGCACCCGGACGGTGATGATCGTGCCGGGCTTCCAGCCCCGCCCGGACACGACCGGAGTCGTCGCCGAGTCGCCGAAGGGCTGGTTGATCTTCAGCGACGGCGGTCCGGATCGAGGGGCATTGCCGGGCGGCGGACCGGGGGGCGGACCGGGCGGCGGACCGTCCGGCTGGTTCGAGCCCTGGCCCTGGGACGCGGGCGGCGATCCGCCGTCCAGCACGGTGCCGAGCAGGATTCCGCCGCCGATCAGGACGATCGCGGCCAGAGCGACCAGCACCGCCAGCAACCGCCGGTCGAAGGAGCGGGTCACGTGGGCCGGCGTCGGCTCCGGCGGGATCGACAGCGGCGCGGGGTCCGGCCGGGGCAGCGGCGGCAGCGCCGGCAGCCCGGGCTGGGACCCGAACGTGCTCTCCGCGTCGACCGGCTCGGCCGGCTGCGGCCGCCGCCGGTACTCCTCGATCATCTCGACCGCCGCCGCCGGCAGCGACCGCGCGCCCTCGCCGTCCTCGTACCGCATGGTGGCGGCGATCGCGGACAGCAGCGCGGCCGGGGTCGGCCGGTTGGCCGGGTCGCGGTCCAGGCAGCGGCCGATCGGGCCGGCGAGCTCGCGGGGCAGGCCGGAGAGGTCCGGCGGCTCGGTCGCCAGCCGGACCAGCACGTCCACGGTGGTGTCGCCCCGGTACGGCGCGTGCCCGGTCGCCGCGTACAGCAACGTCGAGCCGAGGGAGAACACATCGCTGGCCGCGGTCGTCCGGCGGGCCTCCCGGGCCTGTTCCGGGGCCATGTACGCCGGCGTCCCGAGCGCCTCCCGGGTGGCGGTGAGCTGGATCCGCTCGACCGCCCGGGACACGCCGAAGTCGATCACCTGCGGCCCGTCCAGCGAGACCAGCACGTTGGACGGCTTGAGGTCGCGGTGCACCAGCCCCACGCCGTGGATCGACTCCAGCGCCTCGGCGCAGCCGGCCGCGAGCCAGCGCACGGCCGCGACCGGCAGCGGCCCGCAGGTCTCCACCAGCCGGGACAGCGAGGGCGCCGGCACGTACGCGGTGGCCAGCCAGGGCACCTCGGCCTCGGCGTCGGCGGCCACGACGGCCGCGGTGAACACGCCGCTCACCCGGCGCGCGGCGGTCACCTCGTGCGCGAAGCGGTCCCGGAAGTCGGGCTCCTCCGCGTACTCCTCCCGGATGGTCTTGACCGCGACCAGCCGGCCGGCGGTGGAGCGGCCGAGGTAGACCCGGCCCATCGCGCCGGCCCCGAGCCGCCCCAGCAGCAGGTACGGCCCGATCCGGGCCGGATCGCTGCGCCGCAGCGGCTCCAGCTGGGGCCGCTCCGCCCGGTTTGCGCCCTGCGAGGTCCGCACGGGCCCCATGATGCCAAGTTGCGACGCGAAGGACAGCCCTTCGCCGGATCCGGCCCTTATCGAGCGGCGACGCCGCGGCCGGCCACCCGGGCCCAGCGCTCGGCGATGATGTCCGCGACCAGGTCCGGCCGGGACAGGAACGGCGAGTGGCTGGTGGCGATCTCCACGACCGCACCGGCGTTGCGGGCCATGATCCGCTGGTCCTCCGGGTGCACCGCCCGGTCGTCGGTCGTCAGCACGTACGTCGAGGGGACCGTCTTCCAGGCCGCCACCAGATCGGTCTCCACCGCAAGCCGATCTCGATCATGAACGCGGCCAGGTAGATCAGTTGCTCGACCTTCGGCGAGCCGGCCGCGCCCATCGTCACCGGGCTGCCGCCCCCAGGAGTGGCCGACCACGACGACGTCGCCGGGGGTCAAGGCCGGTGAGGGCGGCGACGAGTCGGCGCTGTTCGCGGGCGACCTGCTGCGGATGTACCTGCGCTACGCCGAGCGGCAGGGCTGGAAGACCGAGGTCCTCGACTCGGACCGGCGGTGGCGTCAGCGGGTACGGGGGAAGCCGAGGTCGACGGTCGAGGTGGCCGGGTCGGGCCAGCGCGAGGTGACGACCTTGCCGCGGGTGTAGAAGTTGATGCCCTCCGGCCCGTACATGTGGGTGTCGCCGAACAGCGAGCTCTTCCAGCCCCCGAAGGAGTAGTACGCCACCGGCACCGGGATCGGCACGTTGATGCCGACCATCCCGACCTCGACCTCGAACTGGTACTTCCGGGCGGCGCCGCCGTCCCGGGTGAAGATCGCGGTGCCGTTCGCGTACTGGTTGGAGTTCACCAGGGCGACCGCGTCCGCGTACGTCTCGACCCGGACGACCGAGAGGACCGGGCCGAAGATCTCGTCGGTGTAGACGCTCATCTCCGGGGTGACGCGGTCCAGCAGCGTGGTGCCGAGGAAGTAGCCCTGCTCGGGCAGGTCGCCCTCCCGGCCGTCGACGACCACGGTCGCCCCGGCGGAGGCGCCGGCCGCGATGTAGCCGGCCACCTTGTCCCGGTGCTCGGCGGTGATGAGCGGGCCCATCTCGCTGTCCGGGTCGGCACCGTCGCCGACGCGGACCTTGGGCAGCCGGGACGCGATCGCGTCGACCAGCCGGTCGGCCACGTCGCCGACCGCGACGGTCACCGAGATCGACATGCACCGCTCCCCCGCCGCCCCGTACGCGGCCGAGACCGCCGCGTCCGCGGCCAGGTCGAGGTCGGCGTCGGGCAGCACGACCATGTGGTTCTTGGCCCCGCCGAGGGCCTGGATCCGCTTGCCGTGCGAGGTGCCGGTCTCGTAGACGTAGCGGGCGATCGGGGTCGAGCCGACGAAGCTGACCGCGGCGATGCCGGGGTGGGTGAGGATGGCGTCGACCGCCTCCTTGTCCCCCTGCAGAACGGTGAACACGCCGTCGGGCAGCCCGGCCTCCTTCCAGAGCTCGGCCAGCCGCAGCGACGCCGACGGGTCCTTCTCGCTCGGCTTGAGGATGAACGCGTTGCCGCAGGCGATCGCGTTCGCGCACATCCAGAGCGGGACCATGGCCGGGAAGTTGAACGGGGTGATCCCGGCGACCACGCCCAGCGGCTGCCGGATCGAGTAGACGTCCACGCCGGTCGCGGCCTGCTCGGAGTAGCCGCCCTTGAGCAGCTGCGGCACCCCGGTGGCGAACTCGACGTTCTCCAGGCCGCGGGCGACCTCGCCGCCGGCGTCGCCGAGCACCTTGCCGTGCTCGCTGGTGACGATCGCGGCCAGCTCGTCGGCGTGGGAGTGCAGCAGCTCACGGAAGGCGAACAGCACCGCGGCCCGCCGGGACAGCGAGGCCGACCGCCACGACTTCGCCGCCGCCGTGGCCGACACCACCGCCGCCTCGACCTCGGCCGTGCCGGCCAGGTCGACGTCGCCGGTGTGCGCGCCGGTCGCGGGGTTGTGCACCGGTGCGGTGCGGCCGGAGGTCCCCGGGGTGCGGCGGCCGTCGATCCAGTGCGGAATCTGCGTGGTCATGAAGGTCCGTCCCAGGCTCAGGCGAAGACGATGGTCTTGTTCTTGTGCACGATCACCCGGTCGTCGACGTGCCAGGACACGGCCCGGGCGAGCACCGCGCGCTCCACGTACCGGCCGGCCCGGCGCAGGTCGGCCACCGACTGGCGGTGGTCGATGCGGACCACGTCCTGCTCGATGATCGGTCCGGCGTCGAGGTCCGCGGTGACGTAGTGCGCGGTCGCGCCGATCAGCTTCACCCCGCGCTCGGCCGCCTTCCCGTACGGGTCGGCGCCGACGAAGGCCGGCAGGAAGCTGTGGTGGATGTTGATCGCCCGCATCGGGAACGCGGCCAGGAAGTGCGGCGTGAGGACCTGCATGTAGCGGGCCAGCACGACCGCGTCGACCTGCCCGAGCAGCAGCTCCAGCTGCTTGTCCTCGGCCGCCTGCTTGGTGTCCGGGGTCACCGGTACATGGTGGTACGGAATGCCCCAGGTCTCCACCAGCGGCCGCAGGTCGTCGTGGTTGGAGATCACCATCGAGATGTCCGCGTGCAGGTCACCGGCCTTGCGTCGCCAGAGCAGCTCCTGCAGCGCGTGGTCGGACTTGGACACCATGATGGCCAGCCGCTTGATCGAGACCGCCCGGGACAGCCGCCACTCCATCCCGAAGCGGTCGGCCAGCGGGCCGAACCCGGCCGAGACCGCCGGCTCCCGCTCGTCCAGCCCGGGCAGCAGGAACTCGACCCGGACGAACAGCCGGCCGCCGGAGGGGTCGGTCGTGTACTGCTGCAGCGAGGTGATGTTGGCCCCGAGGTCGGCCAGGTAGCCGCAGATCGCGGCGCAGATGCCGGGCCGGTCCTCGCAGGTGACCAGCAGCCGGCCGACGTCCTGGTCCGGCCGGGTGTCCAGCGGCTCGAACGACATCGGGCGGGGCAACTGCACGTCAGTCCCGGCGGCCATGGGCCCTCCTGTATCGGGCCGCGCGGGGTGCCCGGGCGGGCGGAGAAGTCTCCTCCGCCGCCCGTCCGGACGCCGCTTCGGCTCAGTAGCGGTAGTGGTCCGGCTTGTACGGACCGCTCACGTCCACGCCGATGTACTCGGCCTGGTCCTTGCGCAGGGTCGTCAGCCGCACGCCGAGCGCGTCGAGGTGCAGCCGCGCGACCTTCTCGTCCAGCGGCTTGGGCAGCACGTAGACCTGCTTCTCGTACTCGCCGGGCTTGGTCCAGAGCTCGATCTGGGCGATCGTCTGGTTCGCGAACGAGGCGGACATCACGAAGCTCGGGTGCCCGGTCGCGTTGCCGAGGTTGAGCAGCCGGCCCTCGCTCAGCACGATCACCGAGTGGCCGTCCTCGAACGTCCACTCGTGCACCTGCGGCTTGATCTCGAGGCGCTTCACGCCCGGCAGCTTGGCCAGGCCGGCCATGTCGATCTCGTTGTCGAAGTGGCCGATGTTCCCGACGATGGCCTGGTGCTTCATCTTGGCGATGTCCTCCGCCATGATGATGTCCTTGTTGCCCGTCGTGGTGACGAAGATGTCCGCGGTCTCGACCACGTCCGCCAGCCGGACGACCTCCAGGCCCTCCATGGCCGCCTGCAGCGCGCAGATCGGGTCGATCTCGGTGACGACGACCCGGGCGCCCTGGCCGCGCAGCGACTCGACGCAGCCCTTGCCCACGTCGCCGTAGCCGAAGATGACCGCGACCTTGCCCGCGATCATGACGTCGGTGGCCCGGTTGAGGCCGTCGATGAGGCTGTGCCGGCAGCCGTACTTGTTGTCGAACTTCGACTTGGTGACCGAGTCGTTGACGTTGATCGCCGGGAACAGCAGCGAGCCGGCCTTGGCGAACTCGTACAGCCGGTGCACGCCGGTGGTGGTCTCCTCGGAGACGCCGCGGATCTCGGGCACCATCGCGGTGAAGCGGTTCGGCTCCGCCGCGACGCTGCGCGACAGCAGCTCCAGGATGAAGCCGTACTCCTCGGAGTCGGTCGGCGCCGGGCCCGGCACCGCTCCGGCCGCCTCGAACTCGGCGCCCTTGTGCACCAGCAGCGTGACGTCGCCGCCGTCGTCGAGGATCATGTTCGGGCCGGTCCGGCCCTCCCAGCGCAGCGCCTGGTCACTGCACCACCAGTACTCCTCCAGGCTCTCGCCCTTCCAGGCGAACACCGGGACGCCGCGCGGGTCGTCCTTGGTGCCGTCCTTGCCCACCACGACGGCGGCCGCGGCGTGGTCCTGGGTGGAGAAGATGTTGCAGCTCACCCACCGGACCTCGGCGCCGAGCGCGATGAGCGTCTCGATGAGCACGGCGGTCTGGATCGTCATGTGCAGCGAGCCGGTGATGCGGGCGCCGGCCAGCGGCTGGGACGGGCCGTACTCCTCCCGCAGGGACATCAGGCCGGGCATCTCGTGCTCGGCCAGCCGGATCTCGCGCCGGCCGAAGTCGGCCAGGGACAGGTCTGCGACCTTGTAGTCGAAACCGGCGGCTGCGCGGTCCACGCTGAGCGTGGCGGTCATGCGTTCTCCTCGGGGTCGGTACGGCGGTGAGCGGCCAGGAACGCCCGCACGTCGGTGGCCGACTCGGCTCCGTACGTCCGGGCGACCCGGGACGCGAAGTCCTCGGCGGTGAACGTGTACTCCTGGGTGCCGACGGACTCCAGCACGAAGCTTGCCAAAGTACAGCCGATCTCCGCCGACCGGCGTGCCCCCAGGCCGCTCTGCAGCCCCGCGAGGAAGCCGGCCCGGCACGCGTCGCCGACCCCGGTCGGGTCGGCCGCCTCCAGGTCCTGATGGGCTCCGACGTGCACGGACGTCCCGTCGGCGGACCGGATCTCCAGTCCCTTGGCCCCGAACGTGGTGACCCAGTGACCCACCCGGGACAGGATCTCGTCCCGGGTCCACTTGGTCTTGTGCTCCATCAGGTCACGTTCGTACTCGTTGGTGAACAGCAGCTGGGCGCCCTCGACGAGCTGCCGGATGTCCGAACCGTCCATCCGGGCCAGTTGCTGGGACGGGTCGGCCGCGAACGGGACGCCGAGCTCGCGGCACGCCTGGGTGTGGCGGACCATCGCCTGCGGGTCGTTCGGGGCCACCAGCACCAGATCCACGGTACCGATCCGGCGGACGACGTCGGCCAGGTCGATCCGTCCGGCCTCCGCCATCGCGCCGGCGTAGAACGAGGCGATCTGGTTGTCGTCCGCGTCGGTCGTGCAGAGGAAGCGCGCGGTGTGCCGGGTGTCCGAGACGTACACGTGCGCGGCGTCGACGCCGTGCGTCTCCAGCCACTCGCGGTACTCGGCGAAGTCCGCCCCGACCGCCCCGACCAGGTAGGAGGAGAACCCGAGCCGGCCCAGCCCGACGGCGATGTTGCCGCCCACCCCGCCCCGGTAGATGTGCAGGTCGTCGACCAGGAACGAGAGCGAGACGTGGTCGAGCTGGCCGTCGATCAACTGCTCCCGGAACCGCCCGGGGAACGTCATCAGGTAGTCGCCGGCGATCGAGCCGGTGACGACGATGCTCACCTCGGTGTCTCCTGACGTCTCGGGGCTCAGGCGCCCGGCGGGGTGGTGCCGGCCGCGTTCGCCAGCGCCTCCGCACGGTCCGTGCGCTCCCAGGTGAAGTCGGGATCGTTGCGCCCGAAATGCCCGTACGCGGCGGTCTTGCTGTATCGAGGTCGAGCAAGCTCCAAGTACTCCCGGAATGCGGCCGGGCGCAGGTCGAAGGTCTCGTGCACCAGCTTCTCGATCGTGGCCCCGGGGCACCGCCTCGGTGTCGAAGGTCTCCACCATCACCGAGACCGGCCGGGCCACCCCGATCGCGTACGCGACCTGCACCTCGGCCCGGGCCGCGAGACCGGCCGCGACCAGGTTCTTGGCCACGTACCGGGCCGCGTACGCCGCCGAGCGGTCCACTTTGGACGGATCCTTGCCCGAGAAGGCCCCGCCGCCGTGCCGGGCGAAGCCGCCGTACGTGTCCACGATGATCTTGCGGCCGGTGAGGCCGGCGTCGCCGACCGGACCGCCGATGACGAACCGGCCGGTCGGGTTGACCATCAGCTGCGCACGCAGGTCGGCGTCGAAGAGGTCGGCGGGCAGGCTGTGGGTGACGACCTGCTCCCAGAGGTCGGCCTCCAGCTGCTCGTTGGTCACGTCCTCGGAGTGCTGGGTCGAGATCAGCACCTTCTCCACCTGGACCGGGCGGCCGTCGACGTACCGGACGGAGACCTGGGTCTTGCCGTCGGGCCGCAGGTAGGGCAGCGTGCCGTCCTTGCGGACGGCGGCCAGCCGGGCCGCGAGCCGGTGCGCCAGCGCGATCGGCAGCGGCATCAGCTCGGGCGTCTCGTTGCTCGCGTAGCCGAACATCATCCCCTGGTCGCCGGCGCCGACCTTGTCCAGCGAGCTGTCGCTGCTCCGCAGCCGGGCCTCGGCGGCCAGGTCGACGCCCTGGGCGATGTCCGGGGACTGCTTGTCCAGCGCGACGAGCACGCCGCAGCTCTTGCCGTCGAAGCCGAGGTCGCCGTGGTCGTAGCCGATCCGGCAGACGGTGTCGCGGGCCAGCTGGGCGTAGTCGATCCCGGCCGGCGCGGTGATCTCCCCGGCCAGCACGATCAGCCCGGTGGTGATGAGCGTCTCGCAGGCCACCCGCGCCCCGGGGTCGGCGGCCAGCGCCGCGTCCACGATCGCGTCCGAGATCTGGTCGGCGATCTTGTCCGGGTGGCCCTCGGTCACCGACTCGGAGGTGAACAGGTACTCGCGGGGAACTACCTGGGTCATCGCTCACGCTCTCTCGTGGTCGGTGGCGACGGCCGGTACCGGGGCCGGCTCGGCCGCGGGGAGCCCGCGCCGGACGGCGCCGGTGGCCTCGACCATCCCGCCGAGCTTGGCCCGGGCGATGTCGGCGGGCAGGTGCCGCAGACCGCAGTCGGGGTTGACGATCAGGTTCTCCGCGCCGAGCACGTCGACGGCGCGGCGGATCCGGGACTCGATGAGCTCCGGCGGCTCGACCCGGCGGCTCTTGACGTCCACGACGCCGAGACCGAGCTTGCGGTCCCAGCCGCCGCGGGCGACGACCTCCAGGTCCTGGTATCCCTTGCGGGCGAACTCGAGCAGCAGCTGGTCCACGTTCGCGCCGAGCACGGCCGGGAAGAGGAAGTCGTAGTGCCCCTCCCAGGACGGCCGCGCGTACCGGTTGCCGTAGCAGACGTGCAGGCCCCACTCGGCCTCGACGTCCTTGGTGACCACGTTGATGGCCTCGACCGCGAGGTCGACGTCGTCGGGGTAGCCGGCCAGGTACGGCTCGTCGATCTGGATCATCGTGGCACCGGCCGCGGCCAGGCTCGCGGCCTCGCTGTGCAGCACGTGGGCCAGCGCCAGCACCAGCTCGCGGTAGCCGCCGTAGTGCTTGTCCCGCAGCCGCCGGGACAGCGAGAACGGGCCGGTGAAGGAGACCTTGAGCAGCCGGCCGGTCTGGCCCCGGGCGAACTCGTAGTCCTCGGCCAGCCCGACGGTGGCCGGCTCGTCCAGCGGTAGCTGGGAGACGACCTCGGCGTCGTAGTAGTCGTAGTAGAAGGACTTCTCCGGCCCCTCGATCTGCACGCCCGGCAGTCGGCTGAGGATGTAGTCGATGTCGTTGTCCCGGCGCAGCTCGCCGTCGCTGACGATGTCGATGCCGGCGATCTCCTGGTCCTTGATCGCCGCCTTGATCGCCATGTCGTGCACGGACTCGAGCTGGGCCCCGGACAGCTGGCCGCGGTGGAAGTCGGTCTTCAGCCGCTCCAGCCAGTCCGGCACCGAGTACGACCCGATGACCGTGGTGGGCAGCAGCGGCAGCCGCGTGACGTTCGTCATGGCGCTCAGTCCCGGGCCTGCGCGGTCATCGTCACGATGTTCGTCCCGGCCCGGTGGGCGAAGGGCGCGTACTGCACGTCGTAGCCCATCCGGCGGCCGATGTGCGCGAGCAGCGGGCCGTTGATCCAGCAGACCACCGAGCCCTCGTACTTGCCCGGTCCCCGGAACGCGGTCCGGTACGAGCCGACGTCGGTGACGAACAGGTCGTGCGAGATGAGCTTCCCGTACGGATGCAGCAACCGCAGGGTGTCCACAAAGGACCGCACGGTGCCGTTGTTCACGTGCAGGCGAATGTCCTCTCCGGACTCCAGGAACGGGCGCAGCATCTCGCCGTCCACGTCCGGCGCGATCTGGTAGAGATCGAGGCCGCCGATCGGGACGTACCGTTCCTCCAGCCGGAGGTCGGCCCAGGCCTGCCGCCAGAACGCGACCGCGGCCTCGGGGGTGGGCAGCTGCAGCGGCAGCGCCTCGCTGGCCAGCTCCGGCCCGAGCTTGAGCAGCTTCTGCAGCACGGCCGGCACCTCGGCGGGCGCGCCCGAGATCATCCCGGCCAGGTTCTCCGCGGCCGGCGCGGGCAGGTAGGCCCGGACCTGGTTGAGGTAGGTCCGCCCGCCGAGCTGCGCGACCTCGTCGGTCGGCAGGTTGTCGTAGACGTTGGAGATGTAGACGAGAAACACCTTGTACTGCAGGAAGGACAGTGCCGCCAGCGGCTGGGTCGCGTCCAGCACGAAGGAGCTCACGTGGCCGAGGTGGTCGGCGACGTTCGCGCGCGCCATCTCCAGCACGTACGGCGAGTAGTCGCACATGAGGTAGTGCAGCCGCCGGTAGTGCTCGGTGCCGCGCTGGGTGTCCATGGTGCGGAACTCGTCCAGCCAGATCTTGGCCTGGTTGCCGTTGCCGACGCCGAGCTCCAGCACGTAGAGCTCGTCCGGCAGCGAGCGCCGCTCGACCAGCCGGTCGCAGGCGTCCAGCAGCTCGGCGATGATCTCGCGGACGCCGGCCAGGTTGCGGGCGTCGCTCTCGCCGCCCGGCAGCGCCTGCTCGTACGCGCGGCCGGTCGCCTTCTCCCAGCCGTCCAGGGCCCGCCAGTACAGGCCGTTGAAGTCCCAGATGCAGCTGTCGGTGCCGGCGCACCAGTCCTCCAGCCGGACCCCGTACGCGGCGCCGCTCTGGTAGCGGGCCAGCGCCTCGGCGGTCAGCGCGCGCAGGTCGGCGCCGGCCGTCCGGCGCAGGTCGACCGCGATCTCGACGCCGTCGGGCGCGCAGGCCGCAGCCGGGCCGGACCGGTTCAGCGGGGTCGAGCAGATCGCCCGCGGGTCGACCACGTTGCGGAAATTGTTCTTGTACTGCAGCCAGTCGCAGACGACCCGGACCTTGGACATGTCGATGCCGTCGTCGAGCAGACCCTCCACGACGGGGCCGAGCGCGCCGGCCAGGTCGACGGGTGCCTTGCCCCGCAACCGGCTGACCGGGCGGACCTCAACCAGCATGGCGGGCGCTCCTCTCGCTGACCGGGCGGGAACCGATGCCGGCGGCATCGAGGATCTCCGGCACCAGGAACTCCTTGCCGAAGACCATGACGTGCACGCCGGCGACGCCCGGGATCTCGCGGACCTGCTGGGCGATCTCGACACAGAGCCGGACGCCCTCGGCCCCGAACCGCTCCGGCGGCACCGACGACAGCCGCCGTACGACGTCGTCGGGGATGTGGACGCCCGGCACCTGGGTGCGCATGAACTCCAGCGCCCGGGCCGAGCGGATCGGGCCGATGCCGGCCAGCACCGCGCAGTGCTCGGTCAGGCCGAGATCGCGGACCTCGGCCATCCACCGCTCGAACTGGCCGACGTCGAAGACGAACTGGGTCTGCGCGAACTCCGCACCGGCGGCGACCTTCTTGCCCAGCCGGGCCGCGCGGAACCGCTGCGGCGCCGCGAACGGGTTCTCCACCGCGCCGATGAGGAACGACGGCGGCGGGTTCACGGTCCGGCCGGACAGCAGCCGGCCGGTGTCCCGCAGCGCCCGGGCGGCCCCGGTCAGCGAGATGCTGTCGAGGTCGAAGACCGGCTTGGCGCCGGGGTGGTCGCCGAAGCGCGGGTGGTCGCCGGTCAGCAGCAGCACGTTGGGCACGCCGAGCAGGCCGGCGCCGAGCAGGTCGGACTGCAGCGCGATCCGGTTGCGGTCCCGGCAGGTCAGCTGCATCACCGGTTCCAGCCCGGCCCGCATGGCCAGCACGCTGCCGGCCATCGAGGACGGCATCACGCTCGCGCCGGGGTTGTCGGTGACGTTGACCGCGTCGACCCAGCCCGCCAGCGTCGCGGCCTTGCGCCCGACCCGGTCCGGGTCGATGCCGTGCGGCAGGTCCAGCTCGGCGGTGACGGCGAACCGGCGGTCCCTGATCGCGCCGCGCAGGCCGGCGGTCCGGCCGCCGGCGCCCAGGGCCGGCCCGGTCACGCCGCCGCGCCGGAGGTCGGCCAGATCGGCAGCCGGGTGCGGACGCCGGCCGGGTCGGCCCAGAGGTCGTCGTCGCGGCCCTGCCAGTAGTTGACCCAGCTGCTGGAGCCGGTCAGCCGGTGGTCGACCGGGCGCTGCAGCAGCGAGAGGTCGGCGGTGTGCCCGGCCTCCTCGGCCCGCTCGTACGCGATGACCCAGACGCAGCGCTGCTCCGGGAACACCTCGCAGGCGCCGTCGGCGGAGACCCCGCCGCAGGGCCCGTTGCGCAGCTGCTTCGGACAGGTCTGCGGGCAGGCGTACGCGGTCGCGGGCAGGGCGCACTGGCCGCACATCCGGCAGCCGAACGCCCTTTCCTTGACCGCCTTCTCCGTCGCCGTGAACGCCCACCCGGCCCGCTCGTGCCGCTCCAGGAAGCGGGCCAGCGCCCGGGTGACCCGGTTCGGGGTGAGCGCGTGGTGCAGCAGGTAGTTCACCCGGGCCGACAGCCGCGGCGGGAAGGGACGGGGCCAGGCGGCCCGTGTTGCGGTGTCGACCGGCATCGCGCCCCCTCGTGTCCGCCGTCGAGCCGACTGTCCGGCCCGGGTTTGTCCGACCACCTGAGGATCACAGCCGGGCCCGGGCGGGGTCACGGTCGTCAGGGCCAAATCTCGGACCCGGCCGGTTGTGGTGGACGACAGCGCCCGCGCCCGGACGATGAGAATGTAGGATTGTCTGACGACGCAACCGGACTTCTGGAGGGTGCGTGGCCGACGTGACGCGGTTCGCGGGGCAGGTCGCAGTGGTGACCGGGGCGGGCTCCGGCCTCGGCGCCGCCTCGGCCCGCCGGCTGGCCGCCGAGGGCGCGCAGGTGCTCGTCGTCGACATCGACGCCGACGCGGCCAAGGTAACCGCCGAGTCCATCGGGGAACGGGCGCGCTGGACCGCCGCGGACGTCGCGGTCGAGGCCGACGTGGACTCCTACGTCCGGACCGCGGTGGCCGAGTTCGGCCGGCTGGACCTGCACCACCTCAACGCCGGCATCGTCGGCTCGTTCGCGGCCCTGCCGGAGCTGACGGTCGCGGACTTCGACCGGGTGCTCGCGGTCAACCTGCGCAGCGTGTTCCTCGGCCTGCGCGCCGCTTCCGCCAGTACGAGGCCCAGCGCAGCACCGGCAACATCGTGCTGACCGCGTCGATCGCGAGCCTGCGCGGCAGCGCCGACATCCTGCCGTACCAGATCTCCGAGCACGGCGTCCTCGGCGCGCTGCGCGGCGCGGCCGTGTACGGCGGCCCGCTCGGCATCCGGGTCAACGCGGTCGCCCCGGGCATCGTCCCGACCGGCCTGTTCGCCGCGAACGCGACCGCGGTCGGCGGCGGCGGCGACATGGTGCGGCGGGCCTGCACCTCGCCGCTGCGGCGGGCCGGGACGCCGGAGGAGATCGCCGCGGTGGCCGCGTTCCTGCTCAGCGCCGACTCCGCGTACGTGACCGGCGAGGTCGTCTCGGCCGACGGCGACACCGCCGTGGTCAGCAGCGTCCGGCCGTCCGGCGGGGCCGGGGCCTGGGACCACGAGTCGGTGGACCGGGCCCTCTACGGGGACCGATGACCGTCCGCCTCGGCCGCGCACATCGCCCGGGCCACCACCACGCGCAGGTGCGCGGGCACCGGGCTGGTCGACATGCGCAGGTGCGCGACGGTCTCGCGCAGCCGGCTGACCTCGTCCTCGAGCCGGCGGATCGTGTCCAGGTGGTCGATCTCGCGGGATTCGGCGAACACCGCGATCCGGCGCAGTTCCTGGACCAGCGGGGCCAGCAGCCCGTCGCCGTCCAGGACCGGTGTTCTCTGCTCCATCGGCTCGACCTCCCGGCTGTGGCAGCGTGGCCGAACGCTAACCACCCGGACGGGCCCGGCGACATGTCGCCGGGGACAAACCCCCGCCCCGGCCGGTTGGGTTGTCACACAATCCGGACGGGGCCGGCGTTGTGAGCGAGCCGCCGGGCGGCCGGCTGCGGGCCGAGAACGCGGTGCTGCGCGACATCGTCACGATCTACAGCGAGCTGTCCGGACTGGCCTCCCAGGACACCGACGCCACGACCGTGGTCCGGCTCGTCGCCGGCCGGGTCGGCGGTGCCGCCGCGGTCGTGGACGCCGAGCTGGAGGTGCTGGCCTGCGCGTCCGCCGAGGAACCCGACCCGCTGGCGGGCGTGCTGGCGACCGAGCGGGCCGCGCTGGCCCGGCTGGTCGCCACGGCCGCGTCGACCCGGCGGGCGCTGACCCTGCCGGCCGCGGACGAGGCGGCGCCGTCGGTGGTGGTCGCGCCGATCATCCTCGGCGACGAGCCCGCGGCGTACCTGCTGACCGCGAACCGGGACGAGGACGGCCAGGGCGAGGACACCCGGCTGATGGTCACCGAGCACGCGGCCATGATCTGCGGGATCGTGCTGGGCCGGGCCCGGGTCGTCGCGGCCGCGGCCGGGCAGGCCCGCCGCGAGCTGTTCGAGGGCCTGCTGCTGCTCGGCGACCGGGCCGGCGCCGACGCCGACGGCTGGGCCCGGCACCTCGGCATCAAGCCCGACCAGCGGCACCGGGTGCTCACCACGGTCTTCCGCAGCCGTACCGGCGCGGCCGGCCCGATCACCCGCGAGACCGAGGTCGCCGCGGTCGTCGAGCACCTGCTGCTGACCCGGTGCGCGGCCGCGACCGTGGTCAACCGCGGGGGCGAGGTGGTCGCGGTGGTGGCCGAGCCGGACGCCGGGCCGGATCCGCTGACCCGGCTGACCGCGGTCGCGACCCAGTGCAAGACCTCGGTCGAGGGCCGGTTCCCGGGGGCGACGGTCTCGGCCGGCATCGGCAACGCCTACACCGGCGCGGCCCGGATCAGCACCTCGTACGCGGAGGCCAAGCACGCGCTGGACACCACCGCGCTGATGGCCGGCCTCGGCGGCGTGGTCGCGTTCGCCGACCTCGGCATCTCCCGGCTGCTGGCCCGGGTCCGGGACGTCGGCGACCTGCGCGACTTCGCCCACGACGTGCTCGGTGAGCTGCTGGCGCACGAGCGTGCGCACGGCACCGACTACCTGGCCACGCTCACCGTCTATTTCAACGAGAACAACAGCCCGCAGCGCAGCGCTCGACGGCTGCACATGCACCCGAATACCGTCGCGTACCGGGTCCGGCGGATCGAGGAGATCACCGGGCTCAGCCTCGGCTCGTACTCCGACCGGCTGATGCTGCAGGTGGCCCTGGAGATCGTCAACGGACTAGGAGACTCGGGATGAGCGGCTTCGCCGATGCCGTGGCCGGGCGGATCCTGGTCTGCGACGGCGCGATGGGCACCGCCCTGCACGCGGCCGGCAACTCGCTGGACCAGGCCCTGCCGGCGCTCAACCTGTCCGACGCCGACCTCGTCGGTACCATCCACGACGGCTACATCGACGCCGGCGTGGACGTCCTGCAGACCAATACGTTCGGGGCGAGCCGGCTGCGGCTGGCCCCGTCCGGGTACGGCGACCGGGTCGCGGAGATCAACGCGGCCGGCGTCCGGATCGCCCGTACGGCCGCGGCCCGGACCGACCGGCGGGTGTTCGTGGCCGGCTCGGTCTCCCCCGCGGTGACCGTCGCGCAGCGCAACACCACCTCGGCGGCCGAGCGGACCTGGGCCCTGCGGGAGCAGATCGTCGCGCTGCACGACGCCGGCGTGGACCTGCTCGTGCTGGAGACGTTCGGGTTCCTCACCGAGCTGGTCGAGGCCGTGACCGTGGCGGCCGAGCACAGCTCCGCCCCGATCGTCGCCCAGGCCACGTTCGTCTCCGACGGCCGGACGCTGTCCGGGCACTCGCCGCGCGAGGTGGCCGAGGCGCTGTCCGGGCACCCGGTCCGGATGCTCGGCATCAACTGCACGCTCGGCCCGCAGGGCTCGCTGGAGGTCGCGACGGAGCTGGCCCGGCACACCGACCGGCTGCTCTCGGTCCAGCCGAACGCCGGCCTGCCGCGCCGGGTCTCGGCCGAGCGGCTGGAGTACGAGGTCGACCCCGAGTACTTCGCGCGGTACGCGGAACGGCTCGTCGCCTCCGGCGTCCGGCTCATCGGCGGCTGCTGCGGCACCACCCCGCTGCACATCGGCGCGGTGGTCAAGGTGGTGGCGGCCCGGCAGCAGGAGGTCGCCCGGCCGGTGCTGGACTCGGTCCGGGAGCGGGAGCCGGCCACCCCGGCGGACCGGCCGGGCTGGCTGGACGGGCCCGGGCTGGTCGTCGGGGCCGAGCTGGTGCCGCCCGCGACCGGGCACCTGCAGGAGGCGCTGGAGGCGGCCGAGGCCGTCCGGGACAGCGGCGCCACCCTGTTCTCGATCGCGCCGCCGGCCCCGGGCCGGGCCCAGCGGACCGCGATGAACCAGTCCGTCGACGTGGCCGCGAAGCTGCAGGACCGGCTCGGCGTCCCCGCGGTCCCCTCGGTGACGACCTGGAACCGGACGATCATGGCGCTGCAGGCGCACCTCCTCGGTTCCCAGGCCCGCGGCGTCAGCCGGGTCGTCTGCGAGACCGGCAACCCGCCGCTGACGGGCGACTACCCCACCGTGGACGGCAAGTGGGAGGTCGACTCGATCGGCCTGATCGAGCTGCTGGCCGCGCTGAACGCCGGGGTCGACTACAACGGGCTGCGCATCTCCAGCGGGGTCACCTTCGACATCGGGGCCCGGTTCAATCCGGGCGCGCACGACGTCGCCCAGGAGCAGGACCGGGTCCGGCGCAAGATCGCGGCCGGCGCCCAGTTCCTCATCACCCGCCCCGTGTACGAGACGGCCGGCCTGCAGGCCGCGCTGGAGGCGATCGACGGCGCCGTCCCGGTGCTGGTGACGATCCGGCCGCTGCGGTCCTTCGACGAGGCCGAGTACCTGCGCTACGAGGTCCCGGACGTGACCATCCCGGCCGGCGTGATGGACCGGATGGAGCGGGCCGGCGCCAGCAGCGTCCGGGTCGGGCTGGACATCGCGGCCGAGCTCGCGACCGAGGCCGGGCACCTGGTCCGCGGCGTCGTGCTGGGCGGCAACGAGCCGGGCCAGCTGGCCGAGCTGGTCCGGGCCCTGGTCGGGATCACCCCGCCGGGAGCAGTCCCGCCGCGGTGAGCTCCTCCACCAGGATCGGCCCGGCCGTGGTGGCCGCGTGGATGCCGATGACGCTGGCGATCTCCAGCACCTCCATCAGCTCCAGGTAGGCGGCCAGGAAGCTCGCGTCCAGCTCCAGGATCGCCTGCCAGGCCGGGCCCCAGGTGCCGCGCACCTAGACGAACTCGGCCTTGATCTTCTGCTGCTCGGGCGTCAACCCCATGCGTGTCAGCTCCGGTCCACTGTGGAGGGCATGTTCTCCAGCGCGGCCAGCTTGGCCAGCCCGGTCCTGCGGGCGTTGCCCAGGTGCCGGGCGCAC
>DASYKU010000062.1 GCA_035995165.1 Mycobacteriales bacterium | reverse complement strand
CCGGAGATCGCGGTGACCGGCTCGTCCCGGGACTGCAGCGCCCGGATCTGGACCGGCGCCCCGTCCAGGGACAGCTCGTCGCCGACGCGCAGCGTGCCGGCGCCGAGCGTGCCGGTGACCACCGTCCCGCTGCCGTGCACGGTGAAGGCCCGGTCGACCCACAGCCGCACCGGCCCGTACGGGTCGGCGGGCGGCAGGGACCGCACCAGCGCGTCGAGCGCGGACCGCAGCTCGTCCAGCCCCGCGCCGGTGGCCGCGCTCACCGCGACCGCGGGCACCGTCCCCAGCGACGTCCGGGCGATCCGCTCCAGCGCCGCCGCCCGGACCGGCCCGGGATCGGCCAGGTCGGACCGGGTCACCGCGAGCAGCCCGTGCCGGACCCCGAGCGCGTCCAGCGCGTCCAGGTGCTCATCGGACTGCGGCATCCAGCCGCCGTCGGCGGCGACCACGAACAGCACCGCCGGCACCGGCCCGACCCCGGCCAGCATCGTCGGCACGAACCGCTCGTGCCCGGGGACGTCCACGAACGCGACCGGCCCGGCCGGCAGCGTCGTCCAGACGAAGCCGAGGTCCAGCGTCATCCCGCGCCGCTGCTCCTCGGCCCACCGGTCCGGCTCCATCCCGGTCAGGGCCCGGACCAGCCGCGACTTGCCGTGGTCGACGTGCCCGGCAGTGGCCAGGACGTACATCAGGCCTGCAGGACGGCGCGCTGCAGCGCCCGGTCGTCGGTCTCCTCCACCGCGCGCAGGTCGAGCAGGCAGCGCCCGCCGGCGACCCGGCCCAGCACCGCGGGGTCCCCGGCCCGCAGCCGCTCCGCGTACGGCTCGGGGAGGCTGACGGCGGCGCTCGGCAGCACCACGCCCGGCCCGCCGCCCCCGCCGACCGCGGCCTCACTGTCGACCGCGACCGCGTCGATGCGGTTCGCCCGCAGCAGCCCGGCCAGCCGTTCGGCCCGGGTCCGCAGCGCGATCGGGTCGGCGGCCAGGAACCGCGCCACCGGGACGGCCGGGCCGCGCAGCGACGCCTCCAGCGCGGCCAGCGTGAGCTTGTCCACCCGCAACGCCCGGGCCAGCGGGTGCCGCCGCAGCCGGGCGACCACGTCCGTACGGCCGAGGAGCAGGCCGGCCTGGGGACCGCCGAGCAGCTTGTCCCCGCTCGCGGTGACCAGCGCGGCCCCGGCCCGCAGCGCGGTGGCCGCGTCGGGCTCGTCCGGCAGCACCGGCGAGGGCGCCAGCAGCCCGGAGCCGATGTCGACCACCAGCGGCACGGCCAGCCCGGCCAGCTCCGCGGCCCCGACCGCGGAGGTGAACCCGCTGACCACGAAGTTCGACGGGTGCAGCTTGAGCACGAACCCGGTCTCCGGGCCGACCGCGGCCGCATAGTCGTCGAGCGTCACGCGGTTGGTGGTGCCGACCTCGCGCAGCCGGGCGCCGGTGGAGACCAGCAGGTCCGGGATCCGGAACCCGTCGCCGATCTCCACCATCTCGCCCCGGGCCAGCACGATCTCCCGGCCGGCCGCGAGCGCGGTCGCGGCCAGCACGAGCGCGGCGGCGCCGTTGTTGACCACGTGCACGGCCTCGGCGTCCGGCGCCGCGGCGGCCAGCGCGGCCAGTGCTCCGGTCCCGCGCGGACCGCGCCGGCCGGTGGCCAGGTCCAGCTCGACGTCGGTGGTGCCGCTGGCGGCCAGCACGGCCGCGCGGGCGGCGACCGACAGAGGCGCCCGCCCGAGGTTGGTGTGCACGAGCACGCCGGTCGCATTGAGCACCGGGCGCAGGCTGGCCGGCACCGCCGGCAGCCGGGCCAGCACCGTGTCCACGACGCTGTCCGGATCCAGCGTCCCGGCCCGGACCTCGGCCTGGACCCCGGTCACCACTTCCTTGACCAGCGCCCGGCCCAGCCGCCCCAGCGCGCCGTCGAGGCGGGGGTCGGCGAGCACGGCGTCGGTACGCGGCACCAGTCGGCGCGGGTCGGTCAGCTCGGCCACGCGGCAACGGTACGACCCGGCGCCGTGATCACCCGACGGTGGCGTATTCATCATCGATTTACCCGGACCTGGAACTTCACGAGCGCAAAACCCCGCAGCGTCAGTATGGTATCCGCGCCCGAGACAGACCGTAACGTACCGTAATCAGCCCGTCACGGCGTGCTACAGCGCCGAGGTCCGGTCCCAAAGTGGGGGGAATTCGAGTGACCACCAGGCGCGAATCCGGTGCGGCGCGCAGCCGCACCGCTCGGTTGTTGCTGCTCGGCGGGTCGGTCGTCGCCATCGCGCTGGTGGCCGGCTGCGTCGCGGGCACCGGCTCGGGTTCGACCACCGCGACCAGCGCCGCCGGAGCGGCCGGGGCGGCGCCGCTGCCCTCGTCGTCCGCGGACGACGACCACGGCAGCGCCGGGGCCGAGCCGGCCAGCGCACCGATGACCCCGGGCGAGTTCACGCTGCAGTTCCAGTCCCTGCTCGGCCAGCACACCACGCTGGCCGCGGACATGATGCGCGGCCGGATCCGCAACGACCCGGACCTGGCCCAGGCGACGAACGCCGCGCTCGGCAAGAACACCGACGCTCTCGGCAAGCTGTTCAGCGCCGAGTTCGGGGCGGCGACCGCGCAGACCTTCACCCCGCTCTGGTCCGGGCACGTGACCGCGCTGTTCAACTACGCCCGCGGCCTCGGTGACAACGACCAGGCCGCGATGGCGCAGGCCAAGGTCCAGGTCACCCAGATCGAGGGCAAGCTGGCCGCCTTCTTCGCGGCCCACTCGCACGGCCAGCTGACCGCGGCCACCGCGATGAGCGGCGTGACCGATCACGTCACCCACCTCATCGACCAGGCCGACCAGTTCGCGGCCAAGGACTACGCCAAGTCCGACGTCACCTACCGGGCCGGGTACGCGCACGCGTTCGCCGCCGGCCAGGCCATCGGCGCGGCGATGCTCACCCCGGCCCAGGCCAAGGCGCTGCAGGCGCCGACCTGGCGGCTGCGCTCGGCGCTGACCCAGCTGCTCGGCGAGCACGTCGAACTGGTCGTCGGCGCGCTGCGGGCCGGCGCCACCGACGCCCCCGACTTCAAGGCCGCGGCCGACTCGGTCAACGGCAACACCACCGACCTGGCCGGCGCCATCGGCACGCTGTTCACCCCGGCCGCCGGGGCCGCGTTCCAGCAGCTGTGGGCCGACCACATCGACCTGCTCGTGCAGTACTCGGCCGACCTGGCCAAGGGCTCCGACGACACCACCAGGACCGAGATCGGCACCGGCCTGAACGGGTTCGAGGGCAAGCTGTCGGCGTTCCTGGCCACCGCGACCGGCAACAAGCTCGCCGCGTCGGCGCTGGCCAAGGCGCTCGGCTCGCACGACACCATGCTCCGGCAGCAGGTCGACGCGTTCGTGGCCAAGGATTACGTCACGGCGCACGATGTCGCATACTCCACGTACCAAGAGATGTTCGGGTTGAGCGGGCAGCTCGCGGAGGCGTTCGGGGAGACCGTCGCCAAGCGGCTGCCGGTCGGCCCGGCACAGACCGGACGGGGCGGCGAAGCCGCGATCATCGGAGGGCGCTGATGCGGGTGCGGGGCCTGGTCCCGGCCGCCGCGGCGGTGACGCTGGCGGTCGCACTGACCGGCTGCGGCAGCCCGGCGACGGCCACCACCGCGGCGAAGGCGGCCCCGAACGCCCCCGCGACGCACGTGAAGAACCCTGCGGCCGACCAGTTCAAGTCCGTCCGGACCTACGCGACGGTGGCGCTGCCGAGCCGGCTGCGGATCCCCGCGATCGACCTGGTCACCCCGGCCCTGCAGGAGCTCGGCCGGGCCTCGGACAAGAGCATCGCGCTGCCGACCCGGCCCGAGCTGGCCGGCTGGTTCAAGGGCGGCCCGCGGCCCGGGCAGCCCGGACCGGCGGTGATCATCGGGCACGTCGACTGGGACCACAGCGGCGCGGTCTTCTTCCGGCTGCGGGAGATGAAGCCGGGCGAGAGCGTGTTCGTGGACCGCGCCGACGGCAGCACGGCCGAGTTCACCGTCACCCAGGTCCGGCAGGTCTCCAAGTCCGACTTCCCGACCGCCGACGTGTACGCGCCCGACCTGGACTCGTCGCTGCGGCTGATCACCTGCGGCGGCCAGTTCGACTACAGCACCCACAACTACCTCGACAATGTCATCGTCTTCGCGTCCCCGGTCTAGACGGCTGCTGGTCGCCGGCGTCCTCGCCGCGGCCACGGCCGGGGGCGCCGCCTGGGCCTCCACCGCCGGCGCGGCCAGCACGCTGACGGTGGCCGCGGTGATCCCGCAGCGGGACACCGTCTCGATGGTGGTCGGGGTGAACCCGCCGCCGTCGCTCTCGCAGCCCGGCGCGTTCACCGTCCGCACCGCCGACGGCCGGGCCCTGGAGACCGACGTGAGCGCGGTGCTCGGCCCGCAGCTGTCCACCGGCGTCGTGCTCGACACCGCCGACGCCGGTGCCGCCGCCCTGCAGGGTGGCATCAACGGGGCCACCAACCTGCTTCTGCAGCTGCCCGACGGCGTCCGGACGGTCGTGGTCGGCGACGGCGGCGACCGGCCGTCCGTGCTCTCGCCGCTGACCCAGGGCGCGGTCGCCGCGGTCGGCGCGCTGAACTCGGCCCGGGCCGGCGGCGCCCGGCACACCGCGGACGCGCTGACCGCGGCCGTGAACGCGATCCCGGCCGCCTCCGGCGGCACCCGGCTGCTGCTGCTCTACACCGGCGCCCCGGACGCGGGCGGCGAGTCCGCGGCCGACCTGTCCCGGCGGCTCACCGACGCCGGCGTGGTGCTGGCCGTGGTCGCCACCGGGTCCGATCAGACGTACTGGTCGCAGGTCACCTCGGCCACCGGCGGCGTGCTGGTGCCCGCCCGCGGCGAGGGCACGCTGCCGCCCTTCGACCGGGTCGCGACGCTGCTGCGGGAGCGGTTCGTGCTCACGTTCCCGCGGCCGAGCACGCTGCCGGCGACCGTCCGGGTCGGGGTGACGGTGGCCGGGGTGACCGCGACCCAGTCGGCGGTCGTGCCGGCGGACGCGGCCGGGCCGGCGCCGCCGGGACCGGCCGACTCGTCCGGGTCCGGGCCGGCGGTGCCGTGGTGGATCGTCGGCGTCGTGCTCGTGCTGGCGGTCGCCGGCGCGGCGGTCTTCCTGGCCCGCCGATGGGCCGGCCGGCCCGCGCCCGGGCCGACGCCCCTCGCCGCGGTCCGCATGCCGCCGATCGGCGCCGAAGACCCAGTCGCTCCCGCCCGGCCCGGACCCGATCGGGCGGACCCGCTACCCCGCCGCGTCCGCTCCGAAGGAACCTCCGCGATCGCCGACCGGACCCGCGCCACCCCGGCCGGCGACGCCACCACGACCGGCGCTCCCGCCACCGCCCCGGCCACCGCCACGACCGGGACCGGCGCTGCCGGCGCCCCGGCCGGGACCGGCGCCGCCAACAGCGTTGTCGCAGGCGCCGTGACCGCGCGAGGGACGGACGCGGGCGTCGACGGAACTCCGGCCGGGGCCGCAGAAGCGGCTGCTGCCGCTAAATCGACCCAGGAGGACGAGGCCGACGCGCTGCCGCGGCGGAGACCGGGCGCGAGCACGTCGATGCGCGCCCGCGGCCCGCTCGCCCACCCGACCCCGATGGACTCCGACCAGACCGTCGAGATCCCGCGCCCGCGCATCCCGGCCGCCACTCCGGCCGCCACTCCGGCCGCCACTCCGGCCGCCACTCCGGCCGCCACTCCGGCCGCGCACCCGGCCGCGCACCCGGCCGCGGACGAGCGGGCATACAGCCGGCTGGACGAGGAGACCGCCGTGGTCGCCGCCGCCGTCGCCGCCGGGACGATGGACTTCCCGCACGGCGTGGCCCGGATCGCGATGGCGGCGCCGGGCCGGGTCGACCTGCTGGACCGGGTGATCGAGGTCGAGCGCCGGCTGGACGGGGTCCAGCTCGGCAACTCGCCGCCGTCGAAGACCGTGCTGGAGCTGCTCGCCGCCGCCCGCCGGGTGGTCGTCGGCGAGGTCGCCCTCGTCGCGCCCACCGGCATCCGCGTCGAGCAGGCGTCCTCCGTGCTGCGGCTGATCCGGCCGGACCGGACCACCCGGGAGTGCCGGACGACCAAGGAGCTGGCCCGGCACGTCGACCTGAGCACGCTCGCGGTCGACGCACCGGCCTCCTGAGAAGGGCCCTCCCGAGAAGGGCGCTCAGACTCCGAACTCGTGCCGCAGCGGGTAGTCCGACTCCCCGTCCGACGTGTCCTTGGTGGCCAGGATCTGGTGCAGCTGGATGCTGTTGCGCTCGAACCCGAGCCGGGAGCCGGCCATGTAGAGGCCCCAGACCTTCGCGATCGGCAGCCCGGCGTCGGCGACGGCCTCGTCCCAGTGCTCGACCAGGTTGTCGCACCAGCTGGCCAGCGTCTTGGCGTAGTGCACCCGCAGGTTCTCGTGGTGCTGCACCTCGAAGCCGGCGTTCTCGACCGCGCGGACGATGTCGCCGGAGCCGGTCAGCTCCCCGTCGGGGAAGACGTACCGGCCGATGAAGCCGCGGCGCTGCAGCCCCGGGTGCAGGTTGTCCGGACGGGTGATGCCGTGGTTGAGCAGCCGGCCGCCCGGCCGCAGCCGGGACCGCAGGAACCGGAAGTACGCCGGGTAGTTCTTCACCCCGATGTGCTCGATGAGGCCGATGGAGCTGACCGCGTCGAAGTCTTTCTCGGAGACCTCGCGGTAGTCCAGGTGCCGCACCTCGGCCTTGCCGGCCAGCCCCTCCGCCTCGATCCGCCGGGTCGCCCAGGCGGCCTGCTCCCGCGACAGCGTGACGCCGAGGGCGGAGACGCCGTAGTTGCGCACCGCGTGCCGGACCATCCCGCCCCAGCCGCAGCCGACATCCAGCAGCCGCATCCCGGGGGTGAGCCCGAGCTTGCGGGCGACCAGGTCGTACTTGTGCTCCTGCGCCTCCTCCAGCGTCGAGTCCTCCCGCGGGTAACAGGCGCAGGTGTAGGTCATCGACGGGCCGAGGACCAGCTCGTAGAAGTCGTTGGAGACGTCGTAGTGGTAGCTGATCGCGTTGGCGTCACGGTGCTTGCTGTGCCGCAGCCCGACGCTGATCCGCCGGGTCGGCGCCTGCTCCAGGTCCGGCAGCGGCGGCGGCTTGAGCGTCTCCAGGCCGAGCGCGCGCAGCCACTGCACGACCTGCACCGGCGACGGCCGGTGCACGTGCAGTTCCTCCATCATGGTCAGCAGGTCGTACGGGTCGCCCGGGTGGACGCCGTCGATCTCGAGGTCCCCCTGCAGGTACGCGCGCGCCAGCCCGAGGGAGCCCGGCGCGGTGAGCACGTAGGACACGGCTCGCGGGTTGGTCAGCCGGATGCCGAGTGTCGCGTCCGGCGTCCCGGCCGAGCTGCCGTCGTACGCCGTGAAGCGCACCGGTGCGCCCAGGCCGTACAGCTGGTCGAAGATCTGTCCGAGCGTCACCGCGGGCGCGGACCCCCCACGGGTCCTGGGCTCAACGGTCATCGCCTCATCACCGCCTTCGCGTAGAGATCCAACAGCCTGCTGTCAGGGTCGTAGCGCGCCTTGACCGCCTCGTATGCCGGCCCGCCGTAGAGCGCGCGGAACTGCTCCTCGTCGTAGTACGCGTCGGAGTAGAGCGACTTGTGACCGCCGAGCTCGCCGACCTTCCGTTCGACGTCCCGGTTGACGTCGCCGTCGGCCCGCCCCGGCAGGATCGGGACGGTGGACCAGAAGCCGACGTTGACGTACGTCTCCCCGGCCGCGAGCGGGTAGAGCGGCCAGGGCGCCTCGCCCGGCGCCGGCGTCCCGGCCGGACCGGAGGGACGCAGCTTGAGCGGGCAGACCCAGACCGGTTCCACCGGGACCTCGCGCAGGAACCAGCCCAGGAAGTCGCCGGTGCGCTCCAGCGGGATCTCGACGTCCTGGACCAGCCGTTCCCGCGGCAGCCGGCCGCGGGCCTGCTCCAGCCGCGCGACCACGTGGTGCTTGTTCTCCAGCGCGATGATCTTCCAGTAGACGTCGCTGCGCAGCCAGCGTTTCGGCCACAGCCGGCGGATCCGCGGGTTCTGCGCGCCGAACGCGCGCGAACACCAGAACCAGTCGGTGTCCCAGCGCCAGAGGTAGTCCCGGACCGTCAGGTAGTCCTCCGGCCGGCTCTGCACCGAGCGGTAGAAGATCTGCTGGCCGGTGTAGTCCGATGTGTACGGTGCACTGTCCACCCAGGACCCGAGCGTGAGATAGCTCTCAGTGGCGGAGAACACGGTGCCGTCGAGGAAATCGACGCCCTCGCCGACCCACTGTCCACTTGCGACTATGTCACCGATGCCGGCGGCGAGCTCGGCCGGGCTGCCGAAGCGCACGTGCCGCAGGCGGACGTACGGCTTCACCGGCTCCAGCTCGACGCGCAGCCGCAGCGCGTAGCCGAGCGTCCCGTACGAGTTGGGGAAGGCGCGGAAGAGGTCGGCGTGCGCGCCGGCCGGGGTGGCGGTCACGATCTCGCCGGCCCCGGTGAGCACCTCGAGCTCGAGCACCGCCTCGTGCGGCAGGCCGTCCCGGAACGAGCTGGACTCGATGCCGAGCCCGGTGACCGCACCGCCGAGCGTGATGGTCTTCAGCTGCGGCACCACGGTCGGCATCAGGCCGTGCGCGAGGGTCGCGTCGACGAGGTGCTCGTACGTCGTCATGCCCTGTACGTCGGCGGTCCGGGCGACGGGGTCGACGGACAGCACCTGGTCCAGGTCCGCGACGTCCAGGCCGGGGCGGGTCACCGTGGCGCGGGGGCGGAAGAGGTTGGAGGTGCGCTTGGCCAGCCGCACGGGGTCGCCGGCGGGAATCGCCGCGTACTGTGCGAGCAGACGCTCGCGGGCCTCGGCATGACGGGCGGAGGACCCGGTTGTGGCTGCGGTCACCCCGGCACGCTCGACGGTCCCACGGTCCCTCCCCGTCGATCAGCCAACAAGCCCCCGCCGCGAATAGTGGCATGGTTCAGGCCTCGGATGGCAAGCATCAGTACTGTGACAACCGTACGATCCGGCGCATGTTTCTGGTCACCGGTGCGACGGGCGCCCTCGGCTCCGCGACGCTGGCCGCGCTGCGCGAGCTCGGTGCTCCCGTCCGCGCGAGCGGACCGTTCGGCGACGTGCCGGTCGCGGCGGTGGACCCGGCCGGCATCGGCGCCGTGGCGGTGCTCGCGCTGACCGCGGACGGTCACGCCGGTCAGGCGTACCGGCTCTCCGGGCCGGAGGCGTTGCTCCCGGCCGAGCAGGTCGCGCTCGGCGCCGCGCTCGGACGGGACCTGCGCTGGGACGGCTGGAGCACCGAGCAGACCCGCGCCGGGCTGGAGGCGACGATGCCGAAGCCCCTACGCGGACGCGTTCCTGGGTTCTTCGCCGACGGTCTCGTCGACGAGACCACGATCCACCCCACGGTCCCCCACCTCCTCGGCCGACCGGCCCATACCGTCGCCCACCGGGACGCCTTCCACTGACCCTCTACATCGGACGGTGGCTGCGGTACTTTCCGACGAGGCCGTGCATTCGCCGTCCCGCCCGGACGGGCCCGAAATACCAGGCCTGCCGCACGAAGACGGCCCGCCGCGCGCGCGGGCCACCTCCGTTGTTCGACTTCGTCGTTGGACCGGTCCGTCAGCCCCAGATGATGTACCACATACGCACCGCGACCCTTCCGCTACCGACTTCCGAATGTCTCATCGTTGTAGCGCGCTTGAAGCAGTGTCGCTCAAGTGACTCAAATTTCCTACTCTGCGCACAAGATTCTTTGACGCTTAGTAAGCATGCACGCCAGCGTTGCAGCACAACCGCGAAACCGGTCTCTGTGTCAGGACCTCACCAGAGCGGTGTTCGGCACATCTCCGGTGCGCTGCCGGGCGGTGGAGGATTGGGCCGTCCGCCTCCCCCGGCGGGCGCGCACCCCCTCGCCTCAGTCCACGGGTCGCCCCCCGGCCCGTCCCCAGAACGCGGAGATCCGATGACGAGCACTCGGGCACCCGGACGGCACCAGTCGCGCGGCGACCTTCCGAAGTCCCGCGACGACCTCCCGGCCGACGCGGAGGACCCGGTTCGAACGGAGAGGTTCGCCGACGCGGTCAAGGACACCCTCGAGGCCGCCGGCATCTCCCTGCGGCCGTTGGCGGCCCGGCTGGGAAAGGCCGGGTTCTACATCGCCCCTGCCACGCTCAGCGACTGGAAGAACGGGAACATCGTCCCGGACCGGGACGGGTACACGCTGGATCGCCTGCTCGCGCTCGCCCGGGAGACGGACGCCGACGCCGGCCGCCTGGTGGCGGCCTACCACCAGACCGCTCCAGGACCCTGGGACCTCCGCCGACGCGCCCGTCACCCGCTCGCGCCGGCGACGGACGAGTCCGACCCGACGCCGCTCAAAGCGACGCTGGAGGCGCGGGGCTGCACGAACGAGGGGGCGATCACCCTCGTCGACGCGGCCGAGCACCTGCAGATCGGGAGCACTCGCCGGCCACGGCGCAGTGACCTCGCGTACCGCGCGCTCGTGCTGCAGCCGGGCGTCCGCCGCTACTGGGTCCGGTACACCGTCGACGACCAGGCGCCGACCACGATCATGGCCGGTGACCGCTGCACGATCGGGACCTGCGTGACCGCCCGCGGGCCTGGCTACCACGTCCGGGCCGTCGAGCTCCGGCTGGACCGCACGTACGACGTGGGTGCGACGGCGGAGTTCGGGTTCGCGATCCTGACCCGGCCACCCGAGCCCGACCCCGGGGTCCTGTCGCCGCCCGGATGGTTCCGGGTGGTGACGGACCCCGCGTGCCGGCGGCTGTGCGTCGACCTCAGCTTCGACCCGCACGAGCGGCCGGCCTCGGTGCGGCAGGTGGTCTGGGAGAAGGACACCCGCGCCGACGACCCGGACGGGGCCCCGGTCGGCTCTCCGGACGGCCACTTCCACTGGGAGGTCCTCGACCCGCTGCTCACCGCGTACGGCTACGTCTGGACGTGGCCCGGCCCGCTCGATCTCGCCGCGCCACCCTGGGGCGGTGCACGATGACGCCCATCCTCCAGGTCGACACCGCCGGCCCACGCCGGCCCGTCGCGCCGATGGTCTTCCTCAGCCACGCCACCAAGGACAAGGACCGGTTCGTCGACCTGCTGGCCGAGCGCCTGCGCGAGCGCGGCATCCGAGTGTGGATGGACCGGGGCGAGATCCGGCCCGGCGACAGCATGGTGCAACGGGTCTTCGGCGAGGGGATCGACCGGGCTGACGCCGTCGTCGTCGTGCTGTCCCGGCACAGCGCGGACAGCCCGTGGATGCGGGCGGAGATCGACGCCGCCGTCATCAGACGGATCTACGACGGCATCCGGGTGCTGGTCATACGCCTCGACGACGCACCGGTTCCGCCGGAACTGCGAGCCCAGCTGCACGTCGAGGTGGACGCCGCAGCGGACTGGACGGCGCAGCTCGTGGAGATCGTCGCGACGCTGACCGGTACGCGGATGCCGGTGTACGGCCGGATCCGGCGGCTGCGCCGGTGGGGGGCGCCCGGACGCTAGGAGGCGAACAGGGGCAGGTGGGCGTGGACGTGGCCGCCGGTGGGGTCGGCGTCGCCAAAGCGGTGCCGCCGACGCTCTCGGCCCGTTCGCGCATGGACGCGAGGCCGACGCCGGGCGTCCACGCGAGCCCGACCGTACCGGCGTCGCGGACGTCCAGGTCGAGGGCGTCGCCGCTGAGCCGGAGCGCGACCGCAGCCCGGTCCGTGGCCGCGTGCCGGCAGACGTTGGTCAGCGCCTCGACCAAAGGCGGCGGGCCAGCGCGGCTCCGATCGTCGCCTCGACGCCGAGGCCGACGTCACCGGCGCGGGCCAGCACCCCGACGAAGACCGCCATGTACAGCAGCACGGTGACGCCAATGACGACGGCGTGCACGGTAATCAGGCGTACGTCGTCTGCGCGGTGCTCGTGCTGGCCCCGGCCGACCGCCGCGTGCCGGTCACCGACTGACGGGCCTGGATCGGGGGGACCGCCGGAGGGGAGCGCGCGCTCCCCTCCGGCGCTCGGCTCCTAGGCTGCCCGGGTGAGCGCGCCGGAGACGTACCAGGGGATTCCGTGGCGGACGGGTCCGGGCGACACCCGGTGGGCGGTCGCGGCGCACCTGCTCGGGCTGGTCGGCTCGTTCGTGCCCGCGCTGGTGATCCTGCTGATCCGCGGGCGTCGCAGCGGGCTGGTCCGCCAGCACGGGTTCGAGGCGCTGAATTTCCAGCTCACGGTCCTGATCGGGTACGTGGTGACGGTGCTGCTGATCGTCATCGTGATCGGCCTGGTGCTCACGTTCGCGCTCTGGATCACCAACGTGATCCTGGTGGTCACCGCCGCGCTGGCGGCCGGCCGGGGCGAGGCGTTCCGGTACCGGTTCTCGCTGCGCCTGTTCCGCTGAGCCGCCCCGGCTTGTTGACGGCAACTGGTCCAGTCTGGTCTAGTCCAGTTGTCATCCGGTCGTGGTCCCGCTGCCGCCGCGGCCACCCTCTCGCGAACGAGAAGGAGTCGCGATGGGCACGTTGCGGGCAGCACTGGCGGTCGGCGCGACCGCCCTAGTCGTCGGGGCCGGCCTCCTGGTCGCCGCGGCACCGGCCGGAGCGGTCGAGCTGGTGGCCAACCCCGGGTTCGAGTCCGGCACCGCCGGCTGGACCTGTACGGCCGAGACCGGCGTCGGCACCCAGGCCCACACCGGCGTCCGGGCCCTGACCGGTACGCCGAACGCCACCACCGCGCAGTGCGCGCAGACGATCCAGACCACCCCGGGTGCGGCGTACACGCTGACCGCGTGGGTGAACGGCGCGTTCGTGTTCCTCGGCGCGTCCGGCACCTCGGCCGGCGACGTGAGCACCTGGACGCCCGGCACGAACGGCGCGTACTCCCAGCTGACCGTGCACTTCACCGGCGGCTCCGGCCCGGCCACGGTCTACGTCCACGGCTGGTACGCGCAGGGCACGTACTCGGCCGACGACGTGTCGCTGCAGGGGCCGGGCACCGCGCCGCCCCCGCCGACCAACCCGCCCACGAGCCCGCCGCCGCCGACGAACCCGCCGACCAGCCCGCCGCCGACCAACCCGCCCGGCACCGGGACGCTGCCCAAGCACACGCTCACCGGGTACTGGCACAACTTCGTCAACGGCTCGTCAAACCTCCGGCTGCGGGACGTCCCGGCCACGTACGACGTCGTGGACGTCGCCTTCGCGAACGCGACCACGACACCGGGCGCGGTGAGCTTCGCCGTCGACCCGGAACTGGCCACCGCGCTCGGCGGCTACACGGACGCGAACCTCATCACCGACGTGGCCACGCTGCACGCCCGCGGGGCCAAGGTCGTGCTGTCCGTCGGCGGGCAGAACGGCACGATCTCGGTGAGCGACGGCACCAGCGCGAACAACTTCGCCACCAGCGTGCGCTCGATCATGGCCCGGTTCGGCTTCGACGGCGTCGACATCGACCTGGAGAACGGCGTCAACGCGACGTTCATGGGCCAGGCGCTGCACCAGATCGGCGCGGCCAGCGGCGCCGGGTTCGTCCTGACGCTGACCCCGCAGACGATCGACATGCAGTCGACCGGCATGGCGTACTTCCAGCTCGCGCTGGGCGTCCGCGACATCCTGACCACCGTCCAGACGCAGTACTACAACTCCGGCACCATGCTCGGCTGCGACGGCAGGGTGTACGCGCAGGGCACCGTCGACTTCCTCACCGCGCTGGCCTGCATCCAGCTGCAGGGCGGGCTGCGGCCGGACCAGGTCGCGCTCGGGCTGCCGGCGTCGTCCCGGGCGGCCGGCGGCGGTGCGGTCGCGCCGTCGGTGGTCGCCTCGGCGCTGACCTGCCTGGCCCAGGGTGTCGGCTGCGGCTCGTTCCACCCGCCGACCACCTGGCCGGGCATCCGCGGCGCGATGACCTGGTCGGTCAACTGGGACCAGGTCCAGGGGTACGCGTTCGCGAACACGGTCGCGCCGGCGCTGGACCGGCTGCCGTAACCAGGTTTCTTGGTCGTTCCGCCGGTTGGGCAGCACAGGGTCAGGGGTGGGGCGGCCAGGGGTCGCCCCACCCCGCGTCCCGGGCCGCCTTGTAGTCCGGGCCCTGCCGCTTGGACACCAGCACCGGCCGTACGCCGGGGTCGGTCCCGCAGACGGTCAGCTGGACCAGGCCCTTGCGCTGGGACGGGTGCCGCACGATCCGGCCACCCGCCGGCTCCGCCGGTCCACGGACCGCGACCACGTAGGAGAACTTCTCGTCCTCCCAGCCGAGGGTGCCGCCCTTGACCCGGCGGTGCAGCGTCGAGCGGGGCAGCCGGGCGGCGAAGTGGCACCAGTCCGGGCCCTCCGCCCACGGGCAGCGCAGGTCGTGCGGGCAGGGCGCGAGGACCCGGAAGCCCTTGTCCAGCAGGGTGTTCCGGGCCTGCAGGATCCGGTGGTGGCCGGCCGGCGTGCCGGGCTCGACGATCGCGACCGCCCCGGCCGCGGCGGCGGCCCGCTCGACCAGCGCGGGCCGGGCCGGCTCCGGGAGCTCGCCCAGCAGGTACGCCACGGTGACCAGGTCCGCGGCCGGGACCGGCGTCAGCGTCGACTCCGTCCAGGTCGTCGCGGGCAGCGGCGCGTGCTCGGCCAGCCGCCGGCCGAGCGCGAGCGCGTCGGCCGAGCGGTCCAGCACGGTCGCGGTGGTCAGGTCCGGGAAGGTCGCGGCGGCGGCCCAGAGCGCGGCGCCGGTGCCGCCGCCGAGGTCGACCACGGTGCGCGGGGCCAGCCCCGGAGCCTCCCGCAGGGCGGCGCGGACGGCGGCGAAGGTGGCCGGCATCCGGTAGGCCGCGTACGCCCGGGCGGCCGTCGGCGAGGCCAGCATCTCGCCCGGCAGCGTCCCCGACCGGTACGCGCCGGTCAGCGCGGCCGCGCTGGTCCGCAGCTCGGCCGCGCCGTCACCCAGGACGGCCGCGAGCGCGGCATCCAGGTCCCGCTCCCCCACAGCCACCGGCGCAGCGTAGACGCCCGCCGCCGGTGCGCCCGGCCGCGCGCCGGCCGCCGGAGCGCGCGCCTGTCCCGCCGGATCCGAGACCGACCCCGGGCTCACGACCCGGATCCAGAACCGGTCCGGGTCCAGGTCCAGGGCCGGGTCCGGGTCCGGGTCCGGGTCCAGGGCCGGGTCCGGGTCCGGGTCCAGGGCCGGGTCCGGGTCCGGGTCCGGGTCGGGGTCGGGGTCGGGGTCGGGAGGCAGCGTGGGTCTGGTCTGAGGCCCAGGGAAACTGGGTCCTGTTTTCGGCGCGGACGACTGGCAGACTCCTGCGACTGTGAGTGCCCGCAGACATCGACGCGCCCGTAGACCCCGGCTCGCCGCCGCGATCGGGGCCGTGCTCGCGGTCGTCGCCGTCGCTGCCGTGGTGCCGGCCCTGCGCAACTCGGGCGCGCCGTCCGACCCGGCCGCCCTCGCCGCGGCCCCGCTGCCGGCGTCCCCGGGGCCGGGGGCGGGGTCGCCCTCCGGCTCCCGCACCACCGCGGCCGCCGTCCCCGGGATGGGCCGGCTGGCGGCGGAGGCGACGGCGGCCGGCAGGACCCGCCCGCACCCCGGGACGACCGCGCCCGCGCCGGCGACGACGAATCCCGCCGCGCCGGTCCCGGGCGCGACCTCCGCCCGCAAGGGCGCCAGCATCTGGAAGTCGGCCGGCATGGCCGCCGCGCTGCGTGACTCCGGGGTGTCCTGGTTCTACGACTGGGGCCCGGACGACAAGGGCGTGACCGTTCCCGGTGTCGAGTTCGTCCCGATGATCTGGGGATCGGCCGACACCGACGCCGCGACCATCGCCAGGGCGAAGGCGTCCGGCAGCACCCTGCTCGGCTTCAACGAGCCCGACCTGGCCGGGCAGGCGCAGCTGTCGGTGGACACGGCGCTCTCGCTCTGGCCGACGCTGCAGGCGACCGGGATGCGCCTCGGCGCGCCGGCCGTCGCGTACGGCGGGGACACCGCGGGCGGCTGGCTCGACCGGTTCATGACCGGCGCCGCGGCCAAGGGCTACCGCGTCGACTTCATCCCGCTGCACTGGTACGGCGGGGACTTCCGCGCCGGGCCCGCCACCGATCAGCTCAAGGCGTACGTGGCGGCGGTGTACGCCCGCTACCACAAGCCGATCTGGATCACCGAGTACGCGTTGATGAACTTCGGCGGCGGCGCCAAGTACCCCACCGCCGGGGTCGAGTCGGCCTTCGTCGCCTCGTCCACCGCGATGCTGCGCGGACTGTCCTATGTGGAGCGGTACGCCTGGTTCTCACTGTCCACACCGGACGAAGGTGGCGACGGCACCGGCCTCTACCGCCCCGACGGCACCCGCACCCCGGCCGGCGACACCTACCGCTCCGCCACCTGACGAAACCCGGGTGACGGCCGCACCGCCGACGGCGAGGCTGCGCGGATGCGCATCGTCTGCCGCGGCACGTTCGGCCTGCCGGGAGCGCCGGACGCGGCGATGGGCTGGTTCACGCCCGAGGGTGAACGGGCGTGGGTGGACGGGTGGGACCCGGTCTACTGCTCCGGCGCGACCGACGGGCCGGCGCGGTCTGGTGACCCGCGGGACCACCTGGGAGACGGGCGTCCGCGCGGTCCTGGGCTGAGGCTCAGACCTTGCGGCTGAGCTCCCAGTCGAACCCGAACGGGTCGGTGACCCGCCCGGTCACCCAGCCGTGCTCCTCGTGCACCGCCGCGACCTCGACCGCACCGGCCGCGACCGCCCGGCTGTACGCGGCCTCGGGGTCGGGCACGAGGAGCAGGAACCGCGCCCCCGACGGCCGCACGTCCGGGTCCCGCTGGATCCAGAACTGCCCGCCCGCGACGGCGAACTGCGCGATGTCGGCACCGCCGTGGTCGCCCTCCAGCCGTTCCAGCACGCGGGCGTCGAACGCCTCCACGTAGAACGCGATCGCACGCTCGCCATCCGGAACCGACAACCAGGGCTCGATCGACATGCGCGGAATGATCGCGCACCCGCCCCTGTTCCGACGATACTTGCACAAGCAACTATCGAGGGAGTGGACCGCGATGCAGTTCGGGGTGTTCACGGTCGGCGATGTCACGCCGGACCCGACGACCGGGCGGGCGCCGACCGAGGCCGAGCGGATCAAGGCGATGGTGACGATCGCGCTCAAGGCCGAGGAGGTCGGGCTGGACGTGTTCGCGACCGGCGAACACCACAACCCGCCGTTCGTGCCGTCCTCGCCGACCACCATGCTCGGTTACCTGGCCGCGCGGACCGAGCGGCTGCTGCTGTCCACCGCGACGACGCTGATCACCACCAACGACCCGGTGAAGATCGCCGAGGACTACGCGATGCTGCAGCACCTCGCCGACGGCCGCGTCGACCTCATGCTCGGCCGCGGCAACACCGGTCCGGTCTACCCCTGGTTCGGCCAGGACATCCGCGACGGGCTCGCGCTGGCCGTGCAGCACTACGCGCTGCTGCGCCGGCTCTGGCGCGAGGAGAACGTCGACTGGCAGGGCAAGTTCCGGACGCCGCTGCAGGGCTTCACCTCGACCCCGCGCCCGCTGGACGACGTCCCGCCGTTCGTCTGGCACGGCTCGATCCGCACGCCGGAGATCGCCGAGCAGGCCGCGTACTACGGCGACGGCTTCTTCGCCAACCACATCTTCTGGCCCAAGGAGCACACCGAGGCGATGGTCGGGCTCTACCGCCAGCGCTTCGAACACTACGGCCACGGCTCCGCCGACCAGGCCATCGTCGGCCTCGGCGGCCAGGTGTTCCTGCGCAGGAACAGCCAGGACGCGGTGCGCGAGTTCCGGCCGTACTTCGACAACGCCCCGGTGTACGGGCACGGCCCGTCGCTGGAGGAGTTCACCGCCGAGACGCCGCTGACCGTGGGCAGCCCGCAGCAGGTGATCGAGCGCACGCTCGGCTTCCGCGACTACGCCGGGGACTACCAGCGGCAGTTGTTCCTGCTCGACCACGCCGGGCTGCCGCTGAAGACCGTGCTGGAGCAGCTGGACATCCTCGGCGAGGAGGTCGTTCCCGTGCTGCGCAAGGAGTTCGCGGCGCTGCGGCCGGCCGGGGTGCCGGAGGAGCCGCCCACGCACGGCTCGCTGGTGGCGTCCGCGTCCGCCGGTGCGACCGCCGATCAGGCGGAGGCGGCGGTGTCCGCATGATCGCCCGCCGGATCGCGGTGATCAGCGCGGGCGTGGGCACGCCGTCCTCGACCCGGCTGCTGGCCGACCGGCTGGCGGCCGCGGCCGGCGACGCGCTGCGGGAGCGTGGCGGCACCGCCGAGATCGAGATCATCGAGCTGCGTCCGCTGGCCCGGGAACTGGCCGACGCGATCCTCACCGGCTTCCCGGCCGGCGCCCTGCGCGCCGCGGTGGGGTCCGTGACCGCCGCGGACGCGGTGGTCGCGGTGACGCCGGTGTTCGCCGGGTCGTACAGCGGGCTGTTCAAGACGTTCGTCGACGTGCTGGAGCCGGGCGCGCTGGACGGGAAGCCGGTCCTGCTGGCCGCGACGGCCGGCACCGTCCGGCACTCGCTGGTCATCGAGCACGCGCTGCGCCCGCTGTTCTCCTACCTGCACGCGCTCACGGTTCCGACCGGCGTCTTCGCCGGCCCGGAGGATTGGGCCGCCGGCGACGGGACCACGCTGGCCGACCGCATCACCCGGGCCACGACCGAGCTGGCCGGTCTCCTCGCCGGCGCCCGGCCCACCCCGAGCCGCACCGCGGCGGTCCGGGACCCGTTCGCCGAGCCGACCCCGTTCGAGCAGCTCCTGCGCCAGGCCTGACGCTGCCCTTTCGGCCCCGCACCGTGCCCGTACGGCCGGTGCGGGGTACGGCGTCGAGGCCCACCCTGGGAGCCGACCACGGGGAGGCAACGATGGATTTCGTGAACCTGCGCGCGTCCAACGTGCGCGACCACTTCATCCGGCACCGCGCGTTCCTCGGCGAGCTGACCCGGCAGGACGCGGTCGTCGGGGACTTCGCGTTCGGGGTGGTGCCGCGGGGACCGGACCACATCCGGCTGCGCTCGCGGAACTTCCCGGCCCGGTACCTGCGGCACCGCGACTTCCGGATCCACCTGGAGGAGCCGGCCGGCCCCGGGGACGGGCTGTTCCTGGCCGACTCGACGTTCCGGGTCGTGCCCGGACTGGCCGACCCGAACGGGCTGTCGCTGCGGTCGCTCAACTTCCCGGACCGGTTCCTGCGGCACCGCGACTTCCACTTGTTCCTCGAGCCCCTGGACAGCCCGAACCTGGCCGCCGACGCGACCTTCGTCCGCCAGCCGGCCGCCGTCCTCATCGACGACGGCCCCGCGCTCATCCCCGCCGACGGTTGATCAGGTCACGATCGCCGGGTTCCACAGCACGAGCGCGATCCCCGCACCGAGCAGGAGCAGCAGACCGAACTGCCGGTTCGTGATCGGCCCCTTCGACACGGTGATGATCAGCAGCACCACGACCGCGGCCGCCCCGATCGCCCGGAACCCATGCCCGGCGATGTCGGTGCCGCCCAGGCGGCCGGCCTGGTCGCGGGCGTAGCGGACAACCGTGCGTCCCGCGGCCCAGAGGTTGTCCCACATCGGCCGGCCCGTCGGCGACTGGAACCCGGTGATCACCGCGATACCCAGCACCAGCAGCAGAAACGCACCACCGACGCGATTGAGAAGTTTCATACCCGCCTCCCCGAAAGCGGCCCCGTAATGTCAGAAACTGTACAACCGTCCGAGTGAAATCCCGCCGAATTCCTGATTTCTGTGCACGGGGGCGCACACCTAGGATTCGGGTATGAGCAATGGTCCGAGTCGACTGCAGCGCACGTTCCGGCCGATCGGGCTCGGGGCCTGGCAGCTCGGCGCGGACTGGGGCGAGGTCTCCGAGCAGGACGCGCTGGCGGTCCTCGACGCCGCCGAGGTCGACTTCATCGACACCGCCGACGTGTACGGAGACGGCCGTTCCGAGCAGCTCGTCGGCCGGTTCCTGCGCGGGCACCCCGGCTCGGGCCGCACCGTCGCGACCAAGATGGGCCGCCGGGTCGAGCAGGTGCCGGAGAACTACACGGCGGCTGACTTCCGGGCCTGGACCGACCGCTCCCGCGCGAACCTCGGCGTCGACACGCTCGACCTCGTGCAGCTGCACTGCCCGCCGACCCCGGTCTACTCCGACGACGCGGTGTTCGACGCCCTGGACGAGCTGGTCGAGGACAAGCGGATCGCCGCGTACGGGGTGTCGGTCGAGACCTGCGCCGAGGCCCTGACCGCGATCGCCCGGCCCGGGGTCGCCTCGGTGCAGATCATCGTCAACTGCTTCCGGCAGAAGCCGCTGGACGAGGTGCTGCCGGCCGCGCGGGAGGCCGGCGTCACGGTGATCGCCCGGGTGCCGCTGGCCTCCGGGCTGCTGTCCGGGAAGTACGACGAGAACACCACGTTCGCCGCGGACGACCACCGCACGTTCAACCGTTCCGGCGAGGCGTTCGACGTCGGCGAGACGTTCGCCGGGGTGCCGTTCGAGGTCGGTCTCGCCGCGGTCCGGGAGCTGGCCCCGCTGGTGCCGGCCGGCGCCACCATGGCGCAGTTCGCGCTGCGCTGGATTCTCGACCAGCCCGGCATCTCCGTCGTCATCCCCGGCGCCCGGAACCCGGAGCAGGCCCGGGGCAACGCGGGCGCGGCCGACCTGCCGGCGCTGACCGCGGACCAGCTGGCCGGCGTCCGCGACGTCTACGACCGCCTCGTCCGGCCGCACGTCCACGACCGCTGGTGACGGCCCGGCCGGATGGCCGGTGAGGCGGAGCGAGGCCCGGTCGCGCTCGCACGCCGCGGGGTAGGGCCCGGCGGCGGCGACCGCCGGGCCCCGCGTTCAGCTGCGGCCGGCGATGACCCCGTTCGGGTCGAGGACGAACTTCTGGGCCGCGCCCTTGTCGAAGTCCGCGTAGCCCTGCGGCGCCTGCTCGATCGGGATCGGCGTCGCGTTGACCGCCTTCGCGATCTGCACCCGGTCGTGCAGGATCGCCATCATCAGCTGCCGGTTGTACTTCATCACCGGGCACTGGCCGGTGTAGAACGCGTGCGACTTGGCCCAGCCGAGGCCGAGCCGGATCGACAGCGAGCCCTCCTTGGCCGCGTCGTCGGCCGCACCCGGGTCGCCGGTCACGTACAGACCGGGGATGCCGAGCGCGCCGCCGGCGCGGGTGAGGTCCATCAGCGAGTTGAGCACCCGGGCCGGCTGCTCGGAGCCCGCGTCCGCCCCGTGCCCGCGGGCCTCGAACCCGACCGCGTCCACCCCGCAGTCGACCTCGGGCTCGCCGAGGATCTGCTCGATCTGGTCCTTCGGGTCGCCCTGGGAGACGTCCACGGTCTCGCAGCCGAAGCTGCGGGCCTGGGCCAGCCGGTCGGCGTTGAGGTCGCCGACGATCACCACCGCCGCGCCGAGCAGGAACGCGCTCGCCGCGGCCGCGAGCCCGACCGGGCCGGCCCCGGCGACGTACACCGTCGAGCCGGTGGTCACGCCCGCGCTGACGCAGCCGTGGTAACCGGTCGGGAAGATGTCCGACAGCATCGCCAGGTCCAGGATCTTCTCCAGGGCCTGGTCCTTGTCCGGGAACTTCAGCAGGTTCCAGTCCGCGTACGGCACGGCGACGTACTGGGCCTGGCCGCCGACCCAGCCACCCATGTCCACGTAGCCGTACGCGGAGCCGGGCCGGTCGGGGTTGACGTTCAGGCAGATCCCGGTCTTGCCCTCCTTGCAGTTGCGGCACCGCCCGCAGGAGATGTTGAACGGCACCGAGCACAGGTCGCCGACCTTGATGTACTCCACGCCCGGGCCGACCTCGACCACCTCGCCGGTGATCTCGTGCCCGAGCACGAGCCCCTCCGGGGCGGTGGTCCGGCCGCGGACCATGTGCTGGTCGCTGCCGCAGATGTTGGTGGCGACGCTCTTGAGGATGGCCGCGTGCGGCAGCTGCCGGCCCACGTTGGCCGGGTTCACCCCGGGCCCGTCCTTCAGCTCGAACGTCGGATAGTCGATGTCCTGGACCTCGACGCGGCCGGCGCCCAGGTAGGCGACCGCCTTGTTCCCGGCCATGACACTCCTTCCGCCGACGGGCGCCGCGATGCGCCCGACCTTGTCCCCCTAGCCGCGACCGGAGCCGATCAAACTGATCATTTCCGGACGATCTTGGTACGCCGGCTCCGACGCCGCCGCCCGGATCGGCACGATCCGGGACCTCGGGGCTGGTGGGCGGGAGACGTAATGCGGAGGCGGAGGGGAATCGAACCCCCCTGACCCGCTGAGCGGGCCACAGCGATTTTGAAGACCGTGGGGGCCACCAGGCACCCGTACGCCTCCAAGAGGCACGATAGTCCGGTGACGACGACGGAGCTGCAGCGACTGACCTCGTACGCGCACGGCGGTGGCTGTGCCTGCAAGATCCCGCCCGGCGAGCTGGAGGACGCGGTCGCCGCGCTCACCGGCCGCGGACCCGCCGACCCGGCCGCGGAGCTGATCGTCGGGCTCGACAGCGGCGACGACGCCGCGGTCGTGCGGATCGCGAACGGCACCACCCTCATCGCCACCACCGACTTCTTCACCCCGGTCGTCGACGACGCGTACGACTGGGGTCGCATCGCCGCCACCAACGCCCTCTCGGACGTGTACGCGATGGGTGGCACCCCGCTGGTCGCGCTGAACCTGCTGTGCTGGCCGCGCGACGTGCTCCCGTTCGACCTCGCCGCCGAGGTGCTGCGCGGCGGCCTGGACGTGGCGTCCGCGGCCGGCTGCCACGTCGCCGGCGGGCACAGCGTCGACGACCCGGAACCCAAGTACGGCATGGCGGTCACCGGGCTGGTCGACCCGCTCTCCCTGCTGCGCAACGACGCCGCCCGCGCGGGCGAGCCGCTGACGCTGACCAAGCCGCTCGGGATCGGCGTGCTCAACGCCCGGCACAAGCAGACCGGGGAGGTGTTCGCGCAGGCGATCGACGCCATGACCACGCTGAACCGGGATGCGGCCGAGGCCGCGGTCGGGGCCGGGATCCGCGCCGGCACCGACGTGACCGGCTTCGGGCTGCTCGGTCACCTGCTCAAGCTGGTCCGGGCGAGCGGGGTGACCGCGGTCGTCGACGCGGCTGCGGTGCCCTACCTGGCCGGTGCGCGGGAGGCGCTGCGCGACGGCTACGTGTCCGGCGGCTCCCGCCGCAACCTCGACTGGGTCCGGCCGCACACCGACCTGGCCGCGGTGTCCGAGGACGAGGCGCTGCTGCTCGCCGACGCGCAGACCTCCGGCGGCCTGCTGCTGGCCGGCGAACTGCCGGACCAGCCGGTGATCGGCGAGCTGGTGCCGCGCGAGGACGTACTCATCCGGGTGCGCTGAGCACCTGGAACGACGCGGTGAACGTGTCGTCGGCGACGTCGAGCCGCCACTGGTAGCGGCCCGGCGCCAGCGGCAGCGACGGCACGTTGAACGCGAGCGCGGCGTCGAGCTGGCTGCCCGGGGCGACGCCCGGCGGCCGGCCGGCCTCGATGTCGCCGCTCATCGTGACCTCCTGGCCGCCGTCGGGGGTGCCGACGACGACCGGGCGGCCGTCCGGGTCCAGCAGCCGCAGCACCAGGCCGAGCCGCTCGTTCGCCCGGTCCCACGGGATCTTCAGCAGCACGGCGACGGCCTGCGGCGAGGTCGGGCTGCCGGTCATCGACCAGCCGGCGCCGAGCATGTGCAGCTTGCCGCTGGGGTCGGCGACGGCGGCGTCGCACAGCAGCATCTGCGCCTCGATCGAGCCGTTCACGCGGCGGCGTCCAGATTGCGGGCGACCTGCTCGCCGGCGGCGCGGGTCTCGTCGTCGGGCAGGTTGGGCAGCAGCACGCTCCACATGCCGAGAAAGGTCCCACGCAACTGCAGCCGGCCGTACGGCCGGGGGTAGAACCACAGGTGGAAGTGCGCGCTGCCGTCACCCCAGTAGTTGAGGTGCACCCGGCCGATCCCGCCGAGCGCCTCGACCGCCCGCTGCACCCGGCCGACCATCGTCCCGAACTCGGCCAGCTCGGTCGCCGGCAGCTCGGCGACGGACTGGGCGTGCACCCGCGGCTGCAGCAGGACCACCCCGGGGAACGGGCTGGGCGTGTAGAGGCTCAGCCGCCATCGCTCGTCGGTCCAGAGGAACGTGTCGTCGGGCGTCGTGCACAACCAGCAGTCGACCCCGCTCTCGCCCTCCCGCGGCGGCTCCTCCGCCACCGCCGCAACCAGCTCCCTCACCTCGTACGACGAAAACGGAAACGTCATGAATTCGGTCAGGTCCCGCATCGCGCAACGCTAGCGCTCAGGAGGAGGCGCCGGAGTAGCGGTGGAGGGCTCGGTGCCAGACCCAGCGGGTGAGGGCGGCGAGGGCGGCGGTGAAGGCGACCGAGCCGAGGACGAGCCAGCCGGAGGAGTGCCCGGCGAGCGCGGACGCGGGCACGGTGACGGCGAACGCGAGCGGCACGAGCACGGTGAACCCGATCTGCAGCCAGCCGGGGTAGACCGACACCGGCCACCGCCCGGCCTGGTACATCCCGTCGAACAGCTCGACGATCGGGTCGAGCCGCGTCACCCAGAACGCGATGGTGGTCAGCAGCAGCCAGAAGCAGTAGATCGCCACCGCACCGAGCGGCAGCGCGAGCGCGAACGACAGCACGTCGAGCACGGACACCGTGCCCGGCAGCCGGACCGTCGCCACGACGATGAGCGCGCCGCCGACGAGGATGTCCACGCCCTGCCACAGCTGCACCCGCCGGACGCTGACCAGCAACTGCCCGTCCGCGGGCTTCGTCAGCACGAAGTCGAGCGTCCCGCGCTGCACGTCCTCCATGAGCTGCTGCATGTTGGGCTGGATGAGCATCTTGATCAACCCGCCCACCAGCACGTACACGCCCATGACGACGAGCAGCTCGCCGGCGCTCCAGCCGCGCAGCGAGTCGGTGTTGCCGAAGACCAGCGCCAGCACCGCGATCGAGGTGCCGACCGAGATCAGCGACTGCACCAGGCTGAACGCGAAGTTCACCCGGTATTGCAGCTCGTTCATGATGCCGATCCGCAGGAACGTCCCGGCCAGCCGCAGCGTGCCCATCAGGCGCCCACCGAGCCGAAGCGGCGCACGCCGACCCGCCAGACGACCGCGACCAGCAGCGCCCCGATCGCGATCCACGCCGCCTGGAACGCCAGCCCGACGAACAGCTCCCGGGTGGACAGCGACCCCGCCAGCACCTCGATCGGATAGCCGAACGTGTACTTGAACGGCAGCACGTCGGCCAGCCCCGCCGCCCACGCCGGCAGCAGCGCCAGCGGCACCAGCCGGCCGGACAGCAGCAGCTCGGCGGTGAAGTACGTGTCGTAGATCGCGCTGACCCGGGTGGTCCAGAACGTGATCATGCC
>DASYKU010000061.1 GCA_035995165.1 Mycobacteriales bacterium | reverse complement strand
TGACGAGCTGGCCCGGTTCCGCCAGGAGCTGCGGCACTTCACGGCCGAGCGGCGCTGGGGCGTCTCGGTGGTCTCGCTGGGCGACGACGTGGCCACGCTGCTGGCGGGCCGGGTCGCCCGCGGGGTCGCGCCGGACGTGGCCATGCTGCCCCGGCCGGGGCTGGTGGCCGAGGACCTGACCGGCCTGGCCACGGTGCCGGACCTGACGCCGCCCGGGGTCTCGACGCTCTGGCGCGCACTGGCGAGCCCGGGCGGGACGACCCGCGGGGTCTGGTACAAGACCGCGCACAAGTCCCTGGTCTGGTACCGGCCGGATGTGCTCGCCCGGATGGGGATGCGGGAACCGCCGTCGGACTGGGCGTCCTGGCGCGACCTGCGGGAGCGCTGCGTACGGGCCGGGATCGCGCCGCTGTCGATCGGCGCGGCCGACGGCTACGTCCTCACCGACTGGTTCGAGAACGTGCTCTGGGGCCTGGACCGGGTCACGTACGAGGCGCTGGCCGGCGGCACCGACTCCTGGGACCGGTCCTCGGTGGTGCGGGCGCTGGAACTGCTGGCCGAGGTCTGGTCGCCGCCGGGCACGCTGCCGGGCGGGCCGGCCCGCGCGCTGGTCACCCAGTTCGAGGACTCGGTGCTGGACGTGGCCGTCCGGGGCCGGGCGGCGATGCTGGTCGGCGCCGACTTCGTGCTGCCGGTGGTGACCCGGCTGGCCCCGCAGGCGCCGCCGCTGGACTGGTTCCACGTGCCGGCGCCGCCGGGCGGGGTGCGGCCGCTGATCGTGGCCGGCGACCTGGCCGTGCTGCTCGCGGAGGCCGGGCCGGGCGGGCGGGAGCTGGTCGACTGGCTGGCGCTGCCGCGGGCGGCGGTCGACTGGGCCGCGTACGGCGGGTTCGTCTCGCTGCGGCCGGAGGTGACGAGGTACCCGCCGCAGTACCGCCCGGAGCTGCTGGACGAGGTCCGGCTCGGCGGGCCGGACGAGTTCGGCTTCGACCTGTCCGACCGGCTGCGCGGTGGGCTGTCCGGCGGCGACGGGCGCGGGCTCTGGCGGCTGCTGCAGCGGTTCCTGGCCGAGCTCGGGCACGGCGGGGATCCCGAGCAGACCGTCGAGGAGACGGTCGCCGCCCTGGTCGCCGCGGCTGCTCCCGGAGCCCAGCCGTGAGCCGGGCGGGGGTCCGGCGGTGACGACGACGAGCCGGGCGGAGGAGCCGACCGGGACCGGGACGGACGACGGCGTCCCGATGTACGAGATCGCGACCCGGGAGGACACCCGGCCGCGGCCCGCCGGCCGGCCCGCCGTACCGGCCTGGGCCGTCCTCGCGCCGCTGCCGGCGGTGCTGGCGGTACTGGCCGTGCTGGTGGTGCCGCTGGGCTGGACGATGGCCCGCAGCCTGTTGCGGGACGGCCGGTTCGCCGGGCTGGGCGACTACCGGGTCTTCGCCGACGACCGGGTCACCCGGGCCGCCGGCAACAGCGTCTGGTGGGTGCTGTTCGCGCTGGTCCTCGGGGTGGCCGGGCTCGGGCTGGCCGAGCTGGCCCGGCGCGCGGGCGGGTCGCGGACGCTGCTGCTGGCGGTCCTGGCCGCGCCGCTGGCGGTGTCCGGGTTCGTGGCGGGGGCGGCGTTCCGGCTGCTGTTCGACCCCGACCCGGACCGGGGCACGGTCGCCGCGGTGCTCGACCACCTGCCCGGCGGCCCGCCGAACCTGCTCGGCCCCGGGTTCATCGCGGTCGTGCTCGGCTCGGCCTTCGCCTGGTCCTGGATCGGGCTGGCCGTGGTGGTGTTCGCGGCCGGGCTGCGGGCGGTGCCGAGCGACCGGCTGCGGATGGCCCGCTCGGCCGGCCTCGGCCCGGTCGCCCGGCTCCGTACGGTCCTGCTGCCGGCGTTGCGGCCGGTGCTGGCGACCGTGCTGCTCACGCTGCTGGTCGCGGCGGCCCGGATCTTCGACCTGGTGCTGGTGGCCGTACCGGGGTCGGTGCAGGAGGCGGCCGACGTGGTCGGCCTGCAGTGGCTGCGCCGGGAGAGCGACCTGGCCGAGGGGCAGCGGGCGGCGCTGGTCGTGGTGCTCACGCTGTTCCTGGCCGCGGCGGCGCTGCTGGCCGCGCGGGGTGGGCAGACCCGGCGGTCGCTGGCCGCGCCCGAGCCCGGCGACCCCGACCCGGCCCCGCCGCGGCGGCGGTCCTGGCGCTGGACGCTGCGCGGGGTCGGTGCGCTGGCGCTGGCGCTCTGGCTGGTGCCGTTCGCGGCGCTGGTGCTGACCTCGCTGCGGGCGCCCGCGACGGCGGCGCTGCACGGCTGGTGGTGGACGGGCACGGGCCTGTCGCTGGGCTCGTACCGGGACGCGTTCGCCAGCGGCGAGCTGGGCGGGGCGATCGGGGCCACCGCCGTGCGGGCGGTCGCGGCCACGCTGGCGTTGCTGATCCTCGCCGTCCCGGCCGCGTACGCGCTGGCCTGGGGCGGCCTGCCGCGCCGCGACGTCCGCCGGCTGGCCGCCGTCTGCGCGGTCCTGGCCGTGCTGCCGGTCCAGGTGTACGCCGGTCCGCTCGGGGACGCGCTGTCCGCGCAGAGCTGGCTCGGCTCGCCGGGCGCCCTGGCCGGCGTGCACGCGGCGGCCGGCACCCCGTTCGCGGTGCTGCTGCTGCGGGGCGCGTTCGCGACCGTGCCGGCCGGCGAGGTGATCCGGCAACGCCTGGACGGCGGGGAGCGGCTGGCCGCGGGCGTGGTGCTGATCCAGCGCTGGGAGTCGCTGGTCGCGGTCGCGGTGCTGGAGTTCGTGCTGGTCTGGAACGACCTCGTGGTCGGCCTGCTGGTCGGGACGCCCGGCAGCCGGCTGGTCACGCTGGCGCTGCTGTCCGAGTCCCGGGAGTTCGCCACGAACGTGGGTCCGCTGGCGGCGGGCGCGGTGGTGGTGACCGCGGTGCCGCTGGCGCTGGTGCTGGTGACCGGACGCCGGCTGATCCGCGGGCTGGCGGCGGGGGTGGCCCGGTGACGAGCGCGGGCGGGTACCGGGGCGGCGACCGCGACAAGCTCGACCCGCCCGCCCACCGGGAGGCCGCGTCCCCGCCGGCGGCCGACAAGGCGGCCGGCACGCGCGAGCCGGCCACGCAGCCGGCCACCGGGCCGGCGGCGGAGCCGGCCGCCGACTCGGCCCCGGGCCGGACCGCCCGGCGGCGCACCGGCTGGCGGCGGTTCCTGCCCGGCTCCGGCTGGGAGCTGCCGACCCTGCTGCTCGGCGGCGTCGTCTGGCTCGGCGCGCTGGTGTTCAGCGACACGCTGGGCGGGGTGCTGAGCGGGGTGCCGTTCCTGACCACCGGGCTGCTGGTGGCCGGCCTGCTGGCCTGGATCGGCCAGCTGCTGCTGCGGCGCCGGGCCGAGCGGCAGATCGAGGAGCTCGGCCGCGGCGACCAGCCGGTGCCGCTGCCGGCGCCGCCGGAGCTGATCGGCCGCTCCGCCGGGCTCGCCGCCGCGCTGGACAAGGTCCGCCAGCACGGCGTGCTGCTCGTGCACGGCCCGCGCGGCATCGGCACCTCCGCACTCGCGCTGGCCGCCGCGGCCGAGCTGGCCGCCGGCACCGGCACCGGCCCGGGGACGTACACGGATCTGCGGGCGAGCCAGGCCGGCCGCCCGGAGCCGCCGTCCCGGGCCCGGGCCCGGGTGCTGGCCGCCCTGGGCCTCCCGCCGGACGTCACGATCTCCGACGAGGACCTGTACGACGCGGTCGCCACCGAGCTGCGCGACACCGGGCGGGTCCTGGTCGTGGACAACGTCCGCACCCGGGACCAGGTGGCCTGGCTGGAGCGCCCGATCCCGGGCGCGTACGTGCTGCTGGCCGGGGACCTACCGCCGTGGCCCGGGCCGGCGGACCTGCCGGTGGGTCCGCTCGGTCCCGACGACGGGCTGGCCCTGCTGCGGGCCGACCCGGCGGTGGCGCCGCGGGCGCTGCCCCGGCGGGAGTCCCAGGACCTGGCCCGGCGCTACCTGAAGTTTCCCGTGGTCGTGGTCGCGCTGCGGACCTGGCTGGCGGCCAACCCGCGGGTCGGCATCCGGGCCCTGCTCGACGACCTGGACGGCCGGACCGGGCCGGTGGGCGTGGCCGAGCCCTCGGAGCTGCTGCGGACCGTGCTGACCCTGCAGACCCAGGGCGTCTCGGCGCCGGCCCGGCAGCTGCTCGCGCTGCTGCCGTACGTGCCGCTGACCTGGCTCACCGACGCGGCGGTGGGCGCGCTGCTGGGCCGGCCGCGGGCCGAGGCGCTGCCGGTGGCGGAGGAGCTGGTCCGCAGCGGGTTGCTGGTGACGATGACGCCGAGCCGGTTCCGGGTGCCGCGGGAGGCCCGCGCCCTCGGCCTCGGCGCCGAGCCGGACGCGCGGGCCGCCGCGCTCGGCCGGCTCATCACGCTGTACTCGGGCGAGGCGACCGAGCAGCGCGAGGCCCTGCGCGGCGCCCGGTCCGGCTCCGAGCCCGAGGCCCGGGCCTGGTTCCGCCGGGAGGAGGACGCGCTGCTCGCGTTGCTGCGCATCGCCGGGGACGCCGGCCGCCCGGCCGCGCCCCGGGTCGCGCTGCTCGCCGACGCCCTGGACGTCTGGTACGGCCGGGACGGCCGGCTGGAGGACCGCCGGATCGCCGCCGTGGCCGCGGCCGAGGCGGCCGGCGCGCTCGGCGACACCGGCGGCCGGGTGACCGCGCTGCTGCGGCTGGCCGCGGTCGACCGGGCGGCGGGCGAGCTGACCGCGGCGGCCGGCCATCTGGCACTGGCCCGGCAGCTCGCCGACCCGGCCGACCCGCGGGTGGCCGTGGCCCGCGGTGAGATGGCGTACGCGTTGGGCGACCGGTCCGCGGCCGGGGCCGAGTTCGAGCACAACCTGGCCCGCCGCTCCCGCCGGGACGTCGTCGGACGGGTCGTCGACCAGCTCGACCTGGCCGCCGTACGGCTCGGGCAGGGGCAGCCGGCGGTCGCGGCCCGGCTGGCGCTGGAGGCCCGGACGCTGGCCGAGGACGCGGGGGACCCGGCCGGCGTCGCGCACGCGCAGGAGCTGCTCGGTGTCGTCGCGGCCCGGGGCGACGACCCGGGCGAGGCGGCGTCGTACTGGGCCGACGCCCAGTTGCTGTGGGAGCAGCTGCACGACCACGACGGCCAGGCCCGCTGCCTGCAGCACCGGGCCACGCTGCTGCTGGCCGGCGATCCGGAGGAGGCGACCATCCTGCTGCGGCAGAGCGTCCGGCTGCGCGGCGGCCGGCCGGGGTTCGGCGCCGCGCTCGCCCACGCCCGGCTGTCCGAGCTGGCCCGGGACGAGCGCACCCGGGCCGAGCACCGGGAGCTGGCCCGGGCGGCGCTGGCTCCCTGGCAGGACCGATTGGACCGGCCGGCGGAGGTGACCTCGCTCGCGGCCCGACTGACGGCCGACTACGAATCGTAGCAACTGACTACTCTGGGTTGACACGTGCCGCCCCGTGAGGCAGCGTTGCCGTGTCCCAGCGGACACTCCAGTCACGAACCGGACATCGGCGAGGCAACGTACGCCGCGGCCACCGGGCCGCGGATCACCGCGACCCTGACCGGCAGCACGGCCTGGATCGTCGTGACCCGGAACTGCCCGCCCGGCGCGGTCAAGACCTGGTCGGCCGCGGCACCACCCTCGACATCGAGGGCTGGCACCGCTGACGCGTGCGGCGGTGCCGCCCGCGAGGGCGGTGCGGCATCGCCGCTACGCTTGTCCGACCTCTGCCGGGGTAACCCGGCGGACGGACGAGCGGAGGTCGATCGGTGGCGGCACGGCGGCAGCGGGCGGTGGTGACGGGCGGGGCCGGGTTCCTCGGCTCGCACCTGTGCGCCCATCTCCTGCGGGACGGCTGGGAGGTGCTCTGCCTCGACAACTTCATCACCGGTGACGCGGCCAACGTGGCCCACCTGGCCGGGACCGGGCCGTTCCGGCTGGTCCGCGCGGACGTCACCGACTACGTGCACGTGCCGGGCGAGGTCGACCTGGTGCTGCACTTCGCCTCGCCGGCCTCCCCGGTGGACTACCTGCGGCTGCCGATCCACACGATGAAGGTCGGCGCCATCGGCACCCTGCACACGCTCGGCCTGGCCCGCGAGAAGCGGGCCCGCTACCTGCTCGCCTCCACCTCGGAGACGTACGGGGACCCGCAGATCCACCCCCAGCCGGAGTCGTACTGGGGGCACGTCAACCCGGTCGGCCCCCGCGGCGTGTACGACGAGGCCAAGCGGTTCGCCGAGGCCCTCACCATGGCCTACCGGCGCACCCACGGCGTGGACACGGCGATCGTACGGATCTTCAACACGTACGGGCCCCGGATGCGGCCGGACGACGGCCGGGCCATCCCCACGTTCATCCGGCAGGCGCTGGCCGACGAGCCGATCACGGTGGCCGGGGACGGCTCCCAGACCCGCAGCGTCTGCTACGTCGACGACCTGGTCGAGGGCATCCTGCGGCTGGCCGCCTCCGGGCTGCCCGGGCCGGTGAACATCGGCAACCCCGGCGAGTTCACCGTGCTGCGGCTGGCCGAGCTGATCCGGGACGCGGTCGGCTCCCGGTCGCCGATCGAGTTCGTCGAGCGCCCGGAGGACGACCCCTCGGTCCGGCAGCCGGACATCTCGCTGGCCCGGGCCGAGCTCGGCTGGGAGCCGATGGTGCCGCTGGAGGAGGGGCTCAAGCCGACGATCGCCTGGATCCGGGACGCCGTCGGCGCCGACACGGAAGGTTCGCAGTGAAGCTGTCCATCCTCATGCCGGTCTACAACGAGGTCGAGACCGTCGAGATCGTCGTCAAACGGGTGCTCGACGTGCCGTACCCGTGCGACGTGGAGCTGGTGATCGTCGACGACGGCAGCACCGACGGCACCCCGGCCGGGCTGGCCCGCGTCGACGACCCGCGGGTGTCCGTGCACACCCACCCGGCCAACCGGGGCAAGGGCGCCGCGATCCGGACGGCCGCGGCCCTGGCGACCGGCACCCACGTCGTCATGTGCGACGCCGACCTGGAGTACTCGCCGGAGGACCTGCCGGCGCTGCTGCGCCCGGTCCTGGACGGCGACACCGAGGTCGTCTACGGCACCCGCTCGTTCACCAGCCACACCGCGTACTCGTTCTGGTTCGTGCTCGGCAACAAGGGCGTGACGTTCATCGCCAACGCGCTGTTCGACTCCTGGATCAGCGATCTGGAGACCTGCTTCAAGCTGATGCCGCTGGCGCTCTACCGGTCCCTGGACGTGCGCTCGGCCGGCTTCGGCATGGAGGCCGAGATCACCGGCAAACTGCTCAAGCAGGGCGTCCGGCCGTACGAGGTGCCGATCAGCTACCGCGCCCGCAGCCGGGCCGACGGCAAGAAGCTGACCTGGCGCGACGGCGTCGAGGCGGTCTGGATCCTGGGCCGCATCCGCTTCTTCCGCTGACCCGCTCCCTCACAGTCCCCGTACGGCCAGGCACCGGACCACGGCCAGGCGCAGGATCGGCGCGCTGCGGCCGGGGTCGTCGGGCGGCGCGCGCAGGTCGTAGAGGTCCGCGCCGGCGCCGGTCTCCCGCAGCGTGTCGACGTGCCGGCCGATCGTCGCCAGGTGGGCCCGGTAGCCGTCGCGGGTGTCGGCCGGGAGCCCGGAGAACTGGTGCCCGTAGGCGAACCAGACCCGGCCGTACCGGGCCTTGATCGTCGTCTCGGTCGCCCCGGGCTGCCGGCAGGCCCCGTGGGACGGCGTCACGATCCGCACCGCCGCGGTCGGCAGCCCGACCCGGGGCCCGTACACCGAGACCGGGATGCTGAACTGGTCGAACAGCACGAGGTCGCCCGGCCGGTAGTGGTCGGCGATGTACTGCAGGACGGGCCGGGTCTCCTCCTTGAGCAGCGGATGGGCCGTGTACGTCAGCGCCTGGTCGACGCTCGGCGCGGCCAGCACCGCGATCCCGGCGATCGCGGCCGCCGCCGGCACCGTGGCCAGCGCGGTCACCGCCCGGCGCGGATACCGCCGCAGCAGGCTCACCGGCGCGCACAGCACGAGCAGCACCGTCGGCACCGCGAACAGCGCGAGCCGGTCCGAGGCCGGGTACGCATGCCGGATCGCGGCGGCCAGCAGCACGAGCAGCGGCAGCAGGAGCACCACCAGCGGCCGGGCGCAGCGGGCGGCCAGTACCACGAGCCCGGCGCCGAGCAGCGTCAGCACCAGCCACCCGTGCCCCAGTTGCAGCGGCCGGTCCAGCAGCCGCGGGCCGCTGGCCCGGACCCAGCCGGCGAACGATCCCGGCGCCAGCGGCTCCGGCGGGAAGCCCTCGGCCCAGAACCGCTGCAGGGTCTCGTTGCCGACGGTCTTGGACAGCGCCACCACGTACTCGACCGTGACGCTGACCGCGAGCGGGACCGCGGCCAGGACGAGCAGCAGCAGTCGGCGCCACTGCCGGTCGATCAGCGCGAGCAGGCCGAGGGCCCCGAACACGCCGGCGGCGGTCAGCACCGCGGCGTGGCTGAACCAGACGCAGGCCGCGGCACCGGTCCCGAGCAGCGCCACCTGCCGGACCCGGGCCGGCGGCCGGTCGAGCAGGGTGACCCCGAGCAGGAGGAGCAGCACCGACCAGAAGACGTCGGCCGAGTACTGCTTGAACTCGTTCGAGTAGTAGACGAGCAGCGGGGACCAGGCGACCAGGAAGGTCGCGGCCAGGCCGGCGACGGCGCCGAGCACCCGGCGGGCCAGCAGCGCGGACAGCGCCAGCGCGCCGCAGCCGAACAGCAGCGGGAGCAGCCGGGCCGGCCGCTCGCCGGTGCCGAACATCGACATGACCAGGTGCTCGGACCACAACCAGCCGATCGGGGCGGCCTGGCCGGCGGCGAGCGGCCGGGTCAGCCGCCCGTAGCCGGCGTGCACGGTCACCAGCCAGAGGCTGCCCTCGTCGGCCCAGAACGACCGGGCGGCCAGCCACTGGCGGACCCGCAGGGCGACCCCGAGGCAGACGACCAGCCAGGTGGCCGCGAGCAGCAGCCGGTCGGCCCAGGAGCGCCCGACCGGCTCGGGCGGCTCGGCCGGCTCGGGCGGTTCGGGTTCGGGCGGTTCGGGCGGTTCGGGCGGTTCGGGTTCGGGCGGCTCGGGCGGTTCGGGTTCGGGCGGCTCGGGCGGTTCGGGTTCGGGCGGCTCGGGCGGCCCGGGTTCGGGCGGCTCGGGCCCGGGTGGCTCGGGACTGTCGACCTCGACGAAGGCAGCCATCGCACCCCCTCGACCGAGCCGACCGTCGCAAGGACGCTACGGACGCGGCCTTACCGCTGGTCAGGTCGTCGAGTCGCCGGGCGCCTCCAGCGTCAGGCAGCGCTGGATGCGGGCCTCCGGCGGCGCGGGTGTGGACGCGCTCCGGTCGAACCGCAGCGCGCCGCCGCCGGTCACCGGGATCCGCTCGGCCACCGGGCCGAACTGGCTCAGGTGGTCCTCGTACATGACCTCCAGCCGCGCCCCGGTGTGCACGTACACGAGCCAGACCCGCTTGATCGAGCGGGCATGGCGCAGGGTCGAGCCGAACCAGACCGGGGGGCACTGCGAGTTGACCCGGTTGGCGCGCAGCAGCCGGTAGCTGCTGATCCCGACCTTCGGCGCGTAGTACTGGGCCGCGAACCGGGTGCCGCCCCAGTCGACCAGCACCAGGTCGCCGGGCTGCAGCTGGTGGGCGACCGCGGCCAGCGCGGTGCGGGACTCCTCCTGCTCGCGGGGATGGACCAGAAAGGCCCGGTCGCTGTCGACGGCGTCCCGGGACATCGTCACCAGCTGGCCGCCGGCGAGCACGACCAGCACCGCGGCGACCGCGACCCCGGCCCAGCGCTCCACCCGCGGGCGGGGGATCCGGGCGGCCAGCTGGATCAGGTCCAGCGGCGCCGCGACGGCGATCCCCGCCAGCGGGATGACCCAGAGGGCGAGCCGGTTCGCGATCGGGTACGCGCCGACCAGCCCGGCCGCGACCACGGCGGCCACCGGCAGCAGGAACACGGCCAGACCCCAGCGCGTACGGATCCCGATGACGACGAGGCCGCCGAGGATCAGGGCGAGCAGCGCGACCCGGTAGTCCCAGTACAGCGGGTTCAGCACCACGGACCGGGTCCGTTCGGTGAACCAGTCCCAGCCGATCGACCAGGTCAGCGGGCCCTCGGGCGGGAACGTGCTGGCCCAGAAGGTCTTGAGCACCGGGTTCGCGGTGTTCGCCTTCAGCAGCGTCTCGTACTCCACGCCCAGCCCGGCGGCGAACGGGACCGCGCAGCCGACCAGAACCGCCAGCTCGCGCCGGCGCCGGGTGGCCAGGGCCTGCAGGGCGAGCGCGAGGAACACGCCGCCGGTGGCGATCGCGGCGGCGTGGCTGAACCAGACGGCGACCGCGGCGACGGCGGCCAGGACGTACCGGTCGCGGGCGGGGTGGCCGCGGCGCAGGGCGAGCCGGGCACCGAGCAGCAGCACCAGCTGCATCCAGAACGCGTCGGCCGAGTACTGCTTCAGCTCCGCCGAGTACGTGATCAGCTGCGTCGACAGCGCGGCCAGCGCGGTCGCGGCGAGCGCGCCCAGACTGCCGAGCAGGACCCGGGCGAGCAGGGCGGTGACCACCAGCGAGCCGACGCCGAAGACGAGCGGCAGCAGCCGGGCGCCGCGCTCGCCCGGAGCGTGCGCGATCAGCGCGTGCTCGACCAGCAGCCAGCCCGGCGGGGCCGACTGGTCCAGGCCGAGCGGGCGGAGGACCTCGGTGATCCGCTGCTCGGACATCGCCTTGATCAGCAGCAGCTCGTCCAGCCAGAAGGCCCGGCCGTACCACCACTGGCGGAGCCGCAGCCCGATCCCGGCCGCGACGACGAGCCAGGTCAGGATCAGGAAGACCCGGTCCGGGAACGGGCTCCGGAGTCCGCTCAGCCGGCGCCGGCGGGCCGGCGGATCGTCCTCGTCCGCCGGCTCGCCGGGAGTCTCGTCCGGCTCCCCGGCGACCTCATCGTCCGGGGTCCCGTCGGCAGGTGCGGTGTCCTCGTCCTCGTCCGGCGGTGCCGCCGGCGCACCCACGGGTGACCGGCCCGATCAGGTGTCGGCGCGCGAGCGCACGATCAGGTCGGCCAGCAGCGCCATCGACCCGATGATGAGCCCGCTCACGAAGAACAGCAGCGTGCTGGTGGTGACCCGGAAGTCGTACCGGATCACGTCGTAGATGCCCTTGACGATCCCGAAGAAGATCAGCCAGAGCGCCAGCGGCATCAGGACCTTGATCGGGTTGAAGTACATGACCATCCGCAGCACCTGCAGGATGTAGCGGTACGCATCCTTGACGAAGTGGAACTTCGAGGTGCCGGCGCGCTTCGCGTAGTCGATCGGCAGGTAGTCGACCGCGTGCTGGTTGCTCAGGAACGACATCGTGATGGTCGTCACGCAGGAGAACCCGGGCGGCAGCAGCCGCAGGTACGGCAGCGAGACGTCCCGGCGGAACGCGCGCAGGCCGGAGTTGAGGTCCGGGATCTTGGTCGCGGCCAGCCGCTCGGCGACCTTGCGGATGACCCACTTCGCCGGCACCCGCAGGAACTTGTGCGTGCCCTGCTCGGTGGTCCGGGCCCCGACGACCTGGTCGACGTCCGGGTTGTCCAGCAGGTACTGCACGAACTCGGGGATCCGCTCGTTCGGATACGTCATGTCGGCGTCGGTCCACACGACGATCCGCCCGTACGCATCGCCGGTCCCGATCCGGCGCGCCGTGCCCGACCCGCCGTTGCGGCGGAACGGCATCAGCCGCATGTTCGGGAACCGGGGCAGCGCCTCCTGCAGCACCGCGAGCGTGTTGTCGGTCGATTTGTCGTCGATGACGAGCAGCTCGTAGCTGAAGCCGCTCGCCTCCATCGCCACCGTGATCCGCTCGATCTCCGCCATCACGTGCTCCTGCTCGTTGTAGCAGGGCAGCACGACGGTCACATCCAGCGTGTTCGGACCACCGCGGCGGGGGGCGAGGGTCTCGCTGCTGTGCGGGTGGGACGGGGCCGGCTTGTCGAGCGGCTGGGCAATGCTCACGGCGGAGGATCGTACCCTCCGGACCCTGGTCGCCCGGACCGCGGAGTCCGGCGGGCATCCGATCAGGGCGCGATGTACTTTCGCTAGGTGACGACCGTCCCCCTCTCCGCGCTGCCTGCCGTGCAGGAGGAGCTCGTGCTGGTCGACGCCGAGGTGCACCGCCTCGCCGCCGGCTCCGAGGTCGCGGGCATGGACGCCGCGGTCGGGCAGCTGCTGGCCACCGGCGGCAAGCGGATGCGCTCGGTCCTGCTGCTGCTGACCCACCGCACGTTCGGCGGCGTGCCGGACGGGACCGAGATCACCGCGGCCGCCGCGGTCGAGATGGTGCACGCGGGCTCGCTGGCGCACGACGACCTCATGGACGAGGCCACCGAGCGCCGCGGGGTGCGGACGGTCAACGCCGACTACGGCACCAGCATGGCCGTCATGGTCGGCGACCGGCTGCTGGCCCGGGCCGGCCAGGCCGCGCTCTCGGTCTCCCCGCAGGTCGCCTCCGAGCTGATCCAGTCCCTGGTCGAGCTCATCGAGGGCCAGGTCATGGAGATGCGCGACGCGTACGACCTGGGCCGGACCGAGGAGCGCGCGATGCGCTCGATCGCGCTGAAGACCGGGACGCTGTTCCGCTCCGGCTGCGTCATCGGGGCGCTCACCGCCGGCGTCGCCGGGGCCGAGCTGGAGCTGGCCCGGCGCTACGGCGACCGGTTCGGGGCCGCGTTCCAGGTCCTCGACGACCTGCTCGACCTGGTCTCCACCACCGAGCTGCTGGGCAAGCCGGTCGGCAACGACCTGCGACAGGGGACGTACACGGTGCCGCTGCTGCGGGCGTTGGAGAAGCCGGAGCATGCCTGGATCCGCGACGTGCTCGTCTCGGACGGGCGTGATCTCGCCGACGGCCAGGTCGAGAAGGTGCTGGCCGCGCTCAAGCAGGGGCCGTTCGTGGACGAGACGCTGACGCAGGTGCGGGAGCTGGCCGCGTCGGCGGCCGCGGTCTTCGACGAGCCGGCGGCGGCCGGGCGGGACTGGACCGTCCTGCAGAAGCTGCCGCTGGAGTACATCACCTGGGCCGAGTCCCTCATCAGCCGCTGATCCTTCAGAGCTGCACCTGGATCGCCGCGGCGACGCGGTGGGGCTCCAGGGCGACCGGGTTGCCGGCGGCGAGGCCCGCGTCGACGTACTCGGGCAGGGTCCCGGCGGCCAGGCCGTACGCGCCCAGGCGGTCGGACCAGCCCGCCTGCCGGACCAGCGCGCCCAGCGCCTCGGCCGCCGCCTCCGGGCTCGCACCCGGCCCGGCCAGCACCCCGCAGACCGTCCGCAGCCGTTCCCCGGCGAACCCGGGCCCGCGCTTGTCGGTGCACCCCTCGGCCAGGTGCAGGCAGTTGTACGGCAGCAGCCAGCTCAGCGTGAGCAGGCAGGCCACCCCGTGCGGGACCTGGCGGTGGGCGCTGAGCCAGCCCGCGTACGCCTGGACGGCGCCGGTGCGGGTCGAGTCGACCGCCCGCCCGGCCCGGGTCGCCGCGGCCGCCAGCCGGTTGCGCTGCTTCGGCGCCGGTGCGTCCAGCGGGGCCGCCAGCACGTCCGCCAGCTCGGTCGCGGACTGCCAGGACAGCGCCCGGGAGGCGGGGGTCGAGCGGGCGCTCCAGAACGACTCCAGCGCGTGCGCGAGCGCGTCGAACGCGGCCGGGTACGTCACCGCGGGCGGGCAGGAGTCGGTCAGCCGCGGGTCCACGATCGCGACGTCGGCGAGCATCGCCGGGTGGTCGACGCCGCGTCGCCCGGGGCCGGCGCCGAACGCGGCGAACCGCGTCATCTCCGCCCCGCTGCCCGCGGTCGTCGGCACCAGCACCAGCCGCGCCGGCCGCTTGCGCAGCCGCGGCTTCGGGCGCGGCTCCGGCTCGCGCAGCACCCGCCCGAGCTTGGCCGCGTCCAGCACCGAGCCGCCGCCGAGGCCCACCACCACGTCCGGCCTGGACTTCTCGACCAGCCGGACCAGGTCGGCGACCTGGACCCAGCCGGTGCTCGGGCGGACCGCGTCGTACCAGGTCACGGCGGCGTCGCCGAGCAGTCCGAGGGCGGCCGAGGCGGTCACGGCGCGGCGGCTGCCGACCAGCAGCACCCGCTGCGGACGCCACCAGGAGAGGACCTCGGGGAGCCGTCCGACCGAACCGGGCCCGGCGACGAGCAGCGGGCGGCCGGAGTCGACCGGGTCAGGCATGCCAGCGGGCTCCCTCGGGGGTGCATCGGGAACGTCCGAGGACGTCGAGGACGGACAGGGCCGACCGGTACGAGCCTAGGCGATCACCGGTCGGTCCTTACCGGGTTCCGGTCATCCCGGCCCGCCGGGCCGCCGGTAGTGTCGCCCGCTGTGACCCAGCGGCCGGACACGACCGTGCTCGTGGTCACCTGGCGGGCCCGGGACCTGCTGGCCCGGTGCCTGGCGGCGCTGGCGTCGCAGACCGTCGAGCACCGGCTGCTGGTGGTCGACAACGCCTCCACCGACGGGACCGCCGCGCTCCTGGCCGGGTTCCCGGCCGCGACGGTGCTGCGGCTGCCGCGCAACCTCGGCTTCGCCGGTGGGGTGGCGGCGGGGCTGGGCGCGGTCGGGACGCCGTACGTGGCGCTGCTCAACGACGACGCCGAGCCCGCCCCGGACTGGCTCGCGGCCTTGCGGGCGGCGCTGCCGGGGCACGCGGCGGTGACCTCCCGGATGCTGCTGCCGACCGGAGCCGTGAACAACGCCGGCGTCCTGCTGCTCTCCGACGGGTACGGCGCGGACCGCGGCCTGGACGCGCCCGACGGGCCGCCGTACGACGCCCCGGCCGAGGTGTTCGGCTTCTCCGGGGGGGCCGCTTTGCTCGCGGTCGAGCCGCTGCGGGCGATCGGCGGCTTCCCGGCCCCGTTCTTCCTCTACTACGAGGACACCGACGTGTCCTGGCGGCTGCGGCTGGCCGGCCACCGGATCGGGTACGCGCCGGGCGCGGTCGTCCGGCACGCCCACGCCGCCAGCTCGGACCGTACGTCGGCGCTGTTCTCCTTCCACAACGAGCGCAACCGGCTGCTGATGCTTCTGCGGTGCGCGCCGGCCGGGTTCGCGGTCCGGCAGCTGCTGCGGTTCGGGCTGACGACCGCCTCGCTGGCGGTGACCCGGCTGCGGCGCCGGCCGGTGCCGTCCGCGCCGCACTTCCGGCTCGGGCTGCGGCTGCGGGTGCTGGGTTCGGTCCTGCGGCTGCTGCCCTGGGCGCTGCGCTCCCGGCGCGCGGTCGGACGGATGTCCACTGTGGACCGTACGGTGCTGCTGCGGGAGTGGGCCGGCTGATGCTGCCGGCGGTGGTGGACTGCCTGGCCTGTCCGTACTGCGGTCTCGGGTTGTCCGAAGTGGACGGTGCGCTGCGGTGCGGGAACGGGCACTCGTTCGACCTGGCCCGGCAGGGCTACGCGACGCTGCTGCCGGCCGGGGCGCGCGGTCCCGGCGGGGACGACGCCGCGATGGTCGCGGCCCGCGCGGGCTTCCTCGCGGCCGGCCACTACGCGCCGCTGACGCAGGCGGTCGTCGCCGCGGTCGGCCCCGGCGCATCCGTGCTCGCCGGTCCCGTCGCCGGCTCGGCCGCCTCCGGCGGCGTCGTGCTCGACGTCGGGGCGGGAACGGGGCAGCACCTGGCGGCGCTGCTGGACGCGGCGCCGGCCGCGGTCGGTCTCGCCCTGGACGTCTCCCGGTACGCGGCCCGGCGCGCGGCCCGGGCCCATCCGCGGATCGGGGCGGTCGTCGCCGACGCCTGGGCCGGGCTGCCGGTGCGGACCGGGGCGATCGCGGTCGTGCTGGACGTGTTCTCGCCCCGCAACGGGGCCGAGACCGCGCGGGTGCTGCGTCCCGGCGGCCTGCTCGTCGTCGTCACGCCCGGGCCGGACCACCTGGCCGGGCTGGTCGACGTGCTCGGCGGGCTGCAGGTCGACCAGGCCAAGGACAGCCGGCTGGCGGCGACCCTGCAGCCGCATCTCACCCCGGTGGACCGCACCGAGCACCGGTGGGAGCTGGAACTGTCCACGACCGACGCCGTCCGGGCGGTCGCGATGGGGCCGTCCGCCCGGCACCTGGCGGACCTGGACGCCCGGGTCGCCGCGCTGCCGGAGCCGGTCCGGGTGACGGCCTCGATCGTGGTGAGCCGCTACCGGACTGGTCAGTGACCAGAGGGCGCGGCTGGGGAAAGTGCGGCCTGAAGTCCGCCGGCACCGGCCTGGCCCGCGGCGGCTCCTACGGCTACTACTGGACCCAGGACTTCGGCTCCCGCTGACCCCACCGGCGCATCCGGGCCCCGGCGACCACACGGTCGCCGGGGCCTCGCCCTGTCAGGAGCGGTGGAACTCGGCGCGCCAGCGGGGGAGGCCGTCCGGGCCGGGAGGTTCTTCCAGGCGGGTCGTGGTGAAGCCGTCGCGGGCGAAGGATTCGACCTCGGCCCGGCTCAGCGGCCAGGGACCGGTCGGTCGTTCCTCCCGGACGCCCCGCTGGGCCGCGATCACGAGCACCGACCCGCCCGGCGCGACCAGCGACCGGACCGCCGCGACCATCCGCGGCCGCAGCGAGCGCGGCAGGGACTGGACGGTCAGGCTCTCCAGCACCAGGTCGTACCGGCCGAGCCAGTCCGCGGGCAGGTCGAGCAGGTCGGCCACGGCGTAGTCGACCGGGGAGCCGGGGTTCAGCCGGCGGGCCGCCTCGACGGCCGGGCCGGAGAAGTCGAAGCCGGTGGTGACGAACCCGAGCCGGGCCAGGAACTCCGCGTCGCCGCCGAGGCCGCAGCCCACGACCACGGCCGTCCGCCCGGCGCCGAGGATCGCGTGCTCGGCCGCCCAGGACGCGAGCAGCGGCTGCGGGGCGCCGGCGCGGTCCCAGGGGATCTGCTCGCCGCTGACATACAGCTGGTCGAAGAAGACGCGGCGCTGGTCGACGGACGGGTCGGTCACAGGGTGAGGCTAGCGACCCGGTCGGCCGCGGCCAGCGAGTCGCGCCCGTGCTGCTCCAGGCCGGTCTCCAGGCCGTAGAGCCCGTTGGCCATCCGCTCGATGGTGCCCCATTCCCAGATCGCCACCGGGTCGGTGCCGGTCCGTCGCGCCAGCCAGCGGGCCCGGTCGCGCGGGTCGCCCTGGATCAGCTCGAGCGGGTCCTCGCGCATGAGCACGCCGAGGTCGCCCTCCGGCTCGGCGAGCACGCCGTCCGGGTCGACCAGCTTCCAGTCCGTGGTTCCGGAGCCGCCCTCTATGAGCAGGGTGTTCCACTGGTGCACGTCGCCGTGCAGCAGGACCGCGCGCTCGTCGTCGTGCGCGGCGGCCCGCCGCTGCGCGTGCTCCAGCGCCTGGTCCACGGCCGCCTCCGAGCAGGGCCGGCCGAGCCGGTCCCAGGCGCCCTCGACGTACCGGATCAGGGAGCGGGCCTTCTCCGCCCCGGTCCGCAGGCCGCTGTCCGGGGCCGGGCGCCACAGCCGCATCGCGACCCGGCAGAGGATCTCGTGCCGCTGCTCGATCGGGACGCCGAGCCGGTACATCGACGGGCCGAGCCGCTCGAGCAGCATCGCGCCGCTGTCCTCGTCGTGGCGCAGCAGCCGGACGCAGCCGTCGCCGTCGGCCAGCCGGAGCACGGTGAGCTCCTCGGAGGCGTGCCGGCCGGAGCCGCGCCGGACCAGCAGCTTGAGCACGGCCGGGGTGCCGTCGGCCAGCGTCGCCGCGGCCACGTACGCCTCGGTCGCGTCCTCGTACGCCGGGCCGACCGTGATCTCCCAGTCCCGCTCCAGCCGCCCGACCAATGCCGGCAGCCCGGCCAGCCAGTCGTCCGCGCCCTCGGCCCGGGCCGTGCTCCGTACGGTCTCCGGGACCTCCACCGTCGCCACGCTCTCATCCCACCCCGCCGGTCCAGCCGATTTCCACCCGGTCCCGCCGCAGCCGGACCGGCCGACCGGATGAGCGGGCGTGGGAGTGGTCGCCTCCGCCGGGCTCCGGACCTCTCGGCCGGCGCGTACGCCTCGGCATCGCCGGGCAAGGCAGAGGCGTACGCGCCGGCGAACCCCTGTCGGCCCGCGGCGGGCCGAGCCGGGCCCGGCCGGCGGGGCGGGAGCGGCGGCCGCGGGCGCGGCGGCAGGCCCGGCTGGCGTCCAGGAGTGAGCTGGCGGGCTAGCGTCCGGGGATGGGGTGGCGGGGTGTGGCGCGGGGGGTGGGCGCGGTCGATCGGGCTGCGTTCGAGCGGGTGGCGGCGCACCACTCGCCCGCGCTGGACGCGACGCTGCCGCCGCTGACCCGGGCCGCGGACCACTCGACGCTCTGGATGGTGATCGGCGGCGCCCTGCTCGCCACCCGCCGCCGCCGCCTGCACCGCGCCGCCCGGCACGGCCTGGCCGCCATCGCGGTCGCCAGCGTCGCGGCCAACCAGATCGGCAAGCGGGTGCTGCCGCGCCGCCGGCCCGTGCTCGACACCGTCCCGGTCGGGCGCCGCCCGCACCGGGTCCCGCCGTCGAACTCGTTCCCGTCCGGGCACGCCGCCTCGGCCGCCGCGTTCGCGACCGGAGTCGCGCTGGAGGCGCCGGAGCTGGCCCTGCCGCTGGGGCTGATCGCGGCCGCGGTCGGCTTTTCCCGCGTCTACACCGGCGTGCACTACCCGGGCGACGTGCTGGCCGGGACCGCGCTCGGCGCCGGCGTCGCGCTGGCCCAGCGCCGGCGTACCCCGGACCGGACCCGTCCGGTCGAGCCCCAGCCGCCGCGTCCGGACGGCGCGGGCGTCGTCCTCGTGGTCGACCCGCGCGCCGGCGGCGGGTCGGCCGGCCGGGTCGCCGGGCTGGTCCGGCGCGAGCTGCCGGCCGCCCGGATCCTGGCGCCGGCGCCGGGCGACGACCTGGCCGCGCTGCTGCGGGACGCCGACGCCGAGGTGCTCGGAGTGGTCGGCGGCGATGGAACGATCGGCGTCGCGGCTGCGGTGGCGATCGAGCGGGACCTGCCGCTGCTGGTCGTCCCGGGCGGCACGGTCAACCACTTCGCCGCCGACCTCGGGCTGGCAGGGCCGGCCGACGCGATCGCCGCGCTGCGGGCCGGGACCGCGGTCCGCGCCGACGTCGGCACGGTCGAGGACACGGTGTTCGTCAACACGCTCAGCGTCGGGGCGTACCCGGAGTTCGTCGACGTCCGGGCCCGCTACCAGGACCGGCTGGGCAAGCCGCTGGCCGCGGTGGTCGCCTTCGTCGTGGTGCGGCGGCGGAACCGGCCGACGCAGCTGGCGGTGGCCGGGACCGAGGGCGGCGCCCTGACCGTCTACGCCAAGCCCTGATCGACCAGCTCCCGCAGCACGGCCACGTCGTGGTGATCGACGTCGCGCCAGGTGAAGCCGGTCCGGAACCAGACCCTGGGTCCGAGCGGCTCGATCCGGTTCAGCAGGTCGACGAGCTGATCGCTGCGCACGCGGGCAGGGTACGGTCCCGCGATGGCGTGCAGGATCAGCGAGCTCGTGGTGGATTGCGCAGATCCCGAGGCCCTCGCCGCGTTCTGGTGCGAGGTGCTCGACTACACCGTGCTCCTGCGCGAGGACGACGGCAGCGTCGAGATCGCCCCGAAGGCCGGCTTCGACGGCCCACAGCCGACGATCGTGTTCGGCCCGGCCGGCGGGCCCAAGCGGGGAAAGCTGCGGCTGCACTTCGACGTGAACGCGACCGACCGGGACCAGCCCGCCGAGCTGGAACGGCTGCTCGCGCTCGGCGCCCGGCCGGCGGACGTCGGCCAGACCGGCCAGGAGTCGTGGCACGTCCTGCAGGACCCCGAGGGCAACGAGTTCTGCCTCCTGCGCGCCCGCGTCGACCCGGTCTGACGCGCACGGGCCGGCGGGAGTGACCCGATCTAGCGCGCGGGGACCGGGGGGCCGGGCCGGTACGCCGCCAGCAGCGTGCCCACCCCCACGACCGCGGTCCCGACCGGCGGCGGCAGCTCCACCACCGGCGGCCAGGGCGACCAGGCCAGGATGTTGTGCCCGGCCGCGGCGACCCGGCGCGGCCGGAACCCGTCCGCCGGCAGCCAGTAGACCCGCAGTGTCAGCCAGAGCCCGGCCAGCTGGAACGCCGTGACCAGCGTCAGCACGATCGCCGGCAGCCGCCGCGGCGCGAACCGGAGGCCGGTTCCCGCAGAACCGGCGCAGGCGCTACCGCAAGATCCCCGTCCGTGACCATCGAGTCACGGACAGGGGACCTTCGCTAGCGTTGAGTTAGCGCGGAGACACGAGGAGTTAGCGGTCAGTGGCCGGGAGTGTGTCCCCGTACCCAGTTCCGGCCCCGCCGGGCGGCCTTGAACGCGGTGTAGACCGGGGTCCGGCGGAGGATCTCCATCCGCCGGTCCAGATGCTGGACGGTCGCCTCCAGCTCGGCCACGTACTGGTCGAGCGAGCCGAACTCGCGGTCCCGGAACAGGATCCGGCCGCGCAGCTTGCCCACCCCGTACGCGCCGTTGAGCCGGTTGCGATCGGCCAGCAGGCCGCGCAGCTCCTCGGTCAGCTCCCGGTGCCGCGGCCGCAGCTTGCGGGCGTCGGCCCACTTCCACGGCTCCAGGATCACCCGGCGCAGCGGCGCCACCGCCGACGGCCAGGTGAAGCGGGCCGCGACCGTGGTCGAGTTGGCCGTGCACTCGGCCCGCAGCGCCGGCGACCTGAGCAGCCGGATCATCGCGGTGGCCAGCGCCCGGGTGTCGCCCGGCGGCACGACCAGGCCGAGCTTCTCCTCGGTGACCAGGTCGGAGAGCACGTCGCCGGTGGTGGCCACGATCGGCAGCCCGGCCCAGAGGTAGTCCAGCACCCGGGTCCGGAACGACAGCCGGGTCTCGGCCAGGTCGCGGGCCGCGGACAGCGCCACGTCCGCCTCGACCAGGTACGCCTCGCGCTCGTCGTACGGAGCCCAGTCGCCGAAGATCACCGACTTGTCCAGTCCGAGCTCCTCGACCCGGCGCCGGGTCTGCTCGGCCACCCGCATCGGCTTGACGTTCGCGCTGGCCAGCTGGAAGCCGAGGAAGTAGAGCTTGGCGTTGGGCACCTCGCGGACCACCTCGGCGAACGCCTCGACCGCGCCTACCGGGTCGAACCAGTCCCAGCTGCCGCCGCCCCAGAGCACCACCAGGTCGTCCTTGGCGATGGCGGGGTGCACGCCCTTGAGCACCTGCTTGGTGTGCCGCGGCTCGTGGTCGGGCAGCCCGAACGGCACCACGTCGATGAGCAGCCGCAGGTCGCGGTCGATCTCGTAGTGGCCCTCGGTGAGCCGGTCCCGGGAGGACAGCAGGCCGAGCCAGTAGTCGCGCTGCCGCTCGGAGGCGCAGACGAAGAAGTCGCCGGCGTCGATGAGCTCGTTGAGCACGGCCGCGTCGAACTGCAGGGCGGCGTCGGCGCCCGGGTCCCCGGTGTGCAGCTCGAGGTTCTCGAACAGCCAGGGGTCGTACAGGTCGACGACGAGCAGGGTCGGGACCTTCGCCAGCGCCGGCACCCGGTGCACGGTGTAGCCCTGCACCAGCGTGACGTCGGCCGCCTCGGCCAGCGCGGTGAGCGAGTCCGGGTCCTCGTAGACCGCGAAGCTCACGTTCGGCGCGGTCTTGTCGGTCGGCGCCGGCACCGCGACCGTCACCTCGGCCACGCCGCCCAGCGCCTTGGCGATCTCCCAGGACCGGATGGCCGGGCCGCTCATCTTGTCGCCGATCGCGTCGTTGCTGATCACCAGCACCGTGCCCGCGCGGCTCTTCGAGAACAGCTGGTCCAGCCCGAAGATGTCGGTGACGGTCGCCGACGCCTCCAGGTAGGGCCGCTCCGGCAGCACCGGCCACAGCGGCCGGTTGAACCGCGGCAGGATGTCCTTGTCGGCCCGCTTGCGGGCCCGCTGGATCTGGGCCCGGCGCTCGTAGAGCGACTCCAGGTCGTCGACGACGTCGCCGACCGCGTGCAGGTGGGCCAGCGCCAGCCGCGGCACCGACTCGTTGACCGCGCCGTCGCCGCCGATGTCGTACGGGGAGCGCGGGATGCCGCCGCGGATGAGCGCCCGCTTGACCAGCAGCAGCAGCGAGGGCGCCAGCGTCGCGTTGAGGTTGGCGTCGTCGTAGTTCTTGATGATCGTGCGCAGCGCGTTGCGCTCGTACAGCAGGAAGCGCTGGTGCAGCGGGAAGCGGGACGAGGTCCCGTGCATCTTGTGGTACGCCTTGGCCCGTGCCGCCAGCACCACCCGGTAGCCGAGCACCCACAGCCGCCAGCCGAAGTCGACGTCCTCGAAGTAGGCGAAGAAGTCCTCGTCCAGGCCGCCGGAGTCCAGGAAGACCCGCCGGCTGACCAGCATCGCGCCGCCGCAGGCGAACAGCAGCTCCTTGCCGTCGTCGATGGCCGCGGTGGCGATCGGGGTGCCGTAGCCGAGCTGCTGGCCCATCCCGTAGAAGTTGACCGCGCCCTCGCCGAAGTCCAGCGTCGTGCCGTCCCAGTTCACGATGTGCGCGGCCACGCAGACCGCCCCGCTGGCCGGGTCGTACGCGCGGACCAGCTCGCGGACGAAGTCCGGCTCGACCCGGGCGTCGTTGTTGATCAGCACCAGGCACTCGGCCTCGGCCGCCCGCGCGCCGGTGTTCACCGCGGGGGAGAAGCCGGTGTTGGTGGCCTGCGGCAGCACCCGGACCGACGGGTACTCCGCCGCCAGCAGCTCCAGCGACCCGTCGGTGGAGGCGTTGTCCACCACGATGATGTCCAGCAGCTCGCCGGGGTAGTCCTGGGCCAGCAGCGAGTCCAGGCAGGTGCGCATGTCCTCGGCGCTGTTGAGGTTCACGATCACCGCCGCGACCGAGCGCAGCTCCAGGTCGTCGTCGCGGGTCGGGGGGGAGTCGACCGGCCCCGGCTGCTCGGCCTGGGCCGCGTCCAGCGCGACCGCGAGCGCCTCGGCCACCTTCGGCCACTCCATGCCCCGGGGCTGCCCGGCCGCGGCCAGCTCGCCGCCGCGGTGCCGCTCGATCCAGGCCCGCAGGTCCGAGTCCGGCGCGAACGGGTCGCAGCCGCGCGGCAGCGCCCGCTGCATCTGCAGGGCCAGGTCGGTGAGCTGCTCGAGGTCCTCGTCCATGTCGCCCGGCTCGGCCGGGCCCGGCACCGGCGGCAGGTCCTCCGGGTACGGCGAGGGGGGCCGGATCACCACGGCCCGCCGGTAGTGCGGCCCGCGCCGGTCGGCGACGCGCAGCAGCGTGTTGAACGCCGCGTCCACCCGGTGCAGGTCGTCCTCGCGCCGCTCCGCGACCAGGTGCGTCTTCAGGGCCCAGAACGCGACCCAGTGGTAGAGCCAGCCGTCCGCGTGCAGCCGGTAGTCGATCTGCTCCCGGTCCAGGTAGCCGGTCAGCGTGTCCATCGTGGGCAGGCCGAAGTCGTAGTGTTCGTCCAGGGCCGGCAGGCTGTGCCCGACCCGGGCGGTGAAGTAGCCGTTGACCAGCAGCTCGCTGCGGGCCACCCGCGGGTCCGCGAACGGCGCCAGCACCAGCACCGGCCCCTTGGACACCCGCATCATCTCGGCCACGAACGCGTTGCGGCCGTCGGCCGGCAGGTGCTCGAACACGTCGTGGCAGGCCACGATGTCGAACGACGCGTCCGCGAACGGCAGCTCGAAGCCGGAGCCGATCAGCGGGGTGTGGTTCTCCCGGTGGGGGTGGTCCGCGTACAGGTCGATGGACACGGTGGTGTCGGCGGGGAACAGCGGCGCGATCGTGCCGAACGGGTCGCCCACGTCCAGGATCCGCAGCGGCTGCTCGCCGAAGCAGTCCTGACGGATCCGCCACAAGTAGACGTACCGGGCGAACTGATCGAAGCTGGCCCGCAGGAGGTGTTCCACGGGGAGCGAGGGTATCGGTTAACGACTCGCGGCCATGTTCCGGAGGCGGGAGCCCACCTTCCGGGCGACCAGGGCCGGCCCGCCCGCGCGCAGGTAGTCCCTGGCCAGCGCGGCGTTGGCGCGCAGCCCGACCGGCCGGTGCGACACGATCGGGAGGGCCGGCGTCATCCGCCCGACCAGGTCGGGGTCCAGCAGGTCCGGGGCCCGGTGCGGGTCGGCGCAGAACTCCAGCAGCGGGGCCAGCACCGTCGCCCAGGTGAAGTCCGCGGCCACCCGCCGCGCCGCGGCCCGGGCATCCGCGGCCAGCGCCGGCTCGTCCAGCAGCCGGCCGATCGCGGCGGCCAGCGCCTCGACGTCACCCGGCGGGACGGTCAGCCCGAGCCCCTCGGCGTCGATGAGCTCGGCCAGCGAGTCGCCCCGGGTCGCCACCTGCGGCAGCCCGGCCCAGAGGCAGTCCAGCAGCCGGGTCCGGAACGAGTACGCCGTCTCGACGTGGTCCAGGTGGGTGGAGACCCCGAGGTCGGCGTCGAGCAGCACGTTCGCGCGCTCGGCGTAGGGGACCCAGCCCTGGTTGAAGAACACCGACCGGCCGAGCAGGTCCAGCTCGGCCGCCAGCCGCTCGGCCGCGACCGCCATCCGCATCCTCGGCACCCGCGGGTTGGGGTGGGCCAGGCCCATGAAGAACAGCCGGACGTCGTCGCGTTCCTTGGAGAGGACCTCGACCGCCCGGATCAGCGTCAGCGGGTCGAACCAGTTGTAGATCCCGCCGCCCCAGAGCAGCAGCTTGTCCTCCGGCCCGATCCCGTCGACCACGCCCTTCACGCCCGGGCCGGTCCGGGCCGGCGGGCTCGCGTCCAGCCCGAACGGGGCCACCGCGATGAGCTTGCGCAGCGTCTCGTCCCCGTCGTACGTGCCGGTGTTGACCCGGCCGAGCGCGGCCAGCGAGCCGATCCAGAGGTCGCGCTGCTTCTCGCTGGCGCAGAGGAAGAAGTCGCCCCGGCGGAGCTGGTCGTTGAGCACGACGACCGCGTTGTGCACGATGTCGCGCCGGCGTTGCTCGCCCTCGTCCCGGGCCTGCTCCAGCAGCTCCAGGTGGAACGGGTCGTACACGTCCACGACCAGGGGTTTCGTCGAGTCCCGGAGCCACTGGTGCTCGTGCATGAGGCTGCCCTGGAAGACCAGGGTGTCGCACCAGGCCGCCAGCTCGCGCAGGTCGCGGTCCTCGACGTGCCGGACCGTGAACCGGTCGCTGGCCGCGTCGCACTCCAGGATCGTGACCAGCTGGACCTCGTGCCCGGCCGCGGCGAGGACCTCGGCGATCTGCCAGGCCCGGATCGCCGGCCCCGCGATCTTGTCCCCGAGCACGTCCCCGGTCGCGACGACGACGCGGGTCACCGTGCTGCCTCCGTTCGCTCCCGGCCGGGCGGCCCGGGCGGCGTCTTCCCTCCGCGCCGGTGCGGTGACTGCCTTCTCGTGGCCGGCAGGCGCTCCGGTCCGGACGCCGCCGCGCCCGACCTCCTGCTCACGAGTCCAGCTTCCAGGTGCCGCCGAGGGAGGTCAGGCCGTGCTCCTCCCGCGGCATGCCCGGCTCCACGTCGAACCGGTACGCCCGGTGCCGGTGGTCGTACGGGTGCTGGCGGGTGTAGTCGTAGATCGCCGCGGACAGGTCGTACGTGCCGGGCAGCAGCAGCAGCCGGGGCACCCGCAGGTCGACCACGCCGGTGCCGTCGATCTTCTCCGGGACCAGCTCGGCGTCGCGGGTGTTCGGGCCGGTGACCTCGATGCCCTCCAGCGAGTGCACCGCCACGCCGAACACCGGCCGCTCGACCGGCTCCTTGGCCGACCAGTGCAGCCGGACCGTGACCGGGTCGCCGGTCTTGACCTGCCTGGTCGGTCGGCCGGCCGCGTCCAGCAGCTCGAAGGAGTCGACCCGGGCCTCGCCCGAGCCCCAGCGGTTCTCGTGTGGGGCGTCCTCGGAGGAGTCCTCGGAGACCGTGACCGACTCGCGCTCGGTGTGGGCCTCGCCGACGTAGTCGTCGACGATGTTGCCGGGCGAGCCGACCTCCTTGACCGAGCCGTGCTCCAGCCAGGCGACCTGGTCGCACATGTTGCGCAGCTGGCCCATCGCGTGGCTGACCAGCACGATCGTCTTGCCGGCCCGGCGGAAGTCGGAGAACTTCTCCGCGCAGCGGCGCTGGAAGCTCTCGTCGCCGACGGCCAGCACCTCGTCGACCAGCAGGATGTCCGGGTCGACGTTGATCGCCACGGAGAAGCCGAGCCGGACGTACATGCCGGAGGAGTAGTTCTTGACCGGGGTGTCGATGAACCGCTCCAGCCCGGCGAAGCCGACGATGTCGTCGAACCGCGCGGTGATCTGGGACTTCGACAGGCCCAGGATCGAGCCGTTGAGGAAGACGTTCTCCCGGCCGGACAGCTCCGGGTGGAAGCCCGAGCCGAGCTCCAGCAACGCCGCGACCTTGCCGGTGGTGACGACCCGGCCCTTGTCCGGGGTCAGGATCCGGGCGATGCACTTGAGCAGCGTCGACTTGCCCGAGCCGTTCTCGCCGATGAGGCCGAACGTGACGCCCTGCGGGATGTCGAAGCTCACGTCCTGCAGCGCCCAGAACTCCTCGTACGAGGCCCGGCCGCGGCGCATGACCGCGGCCTTCAGCGACTGGTTGCGCTCGTGGTAGATCCGGAACCGCTTGGACAGGTCCTGAACCTGGACCGCTGTGTCGCTCACAGCACTGTTCCCCTGGCTCGCTCCCGGGCGGGCGCGCCCTCTCTCCCGCTCACAGTTCCTCCGCGAGACGGCCCTCGAGGCGGCCGAAGATCCACCAGCCGGCGACGACGCTGACCGCGGACCAGGCCACCAGCAGGCCGAGCGTGCCCCAGTCCGGCCAGCGCAGGTCGTAGAGCAGGTTCCGGTACGCCTCGGCGAAGCGGAAGAACGGGTTGGCCTCGTACAGGTTCCACCAGCCGCCGGCGACGTGCCCCTGCACCAGCTTCGACGGGTAGACGATCGGCGACGCGTAGAACCAGAGCTGCAGGAAGATCGCCAGGAAGTGTTGCGTGTCGCGGAAGTAGACGTTGAGCACGGACAGCGCCAGCGACAGCCCGAGCGTGAAGACCACCAGCAGCGCGGTCACCACCAGCGCGCCCGGGATCCAGACCAGCACGTTGTTGCCGACGACCAGCAGCGCCACGCAGAGCACGCCCAGCTCGATGAGCAGGTTGACCAGGTTGGCCCCGACCACCGCGCCGACCAGCGTCTGGCGCGGGAAGTAGACCTTCTTGATCAGGTTGCCGTTGCCGACCAGCGCGACCGCGCCGCCGTTGAGGGTGTTGGCCACGAAGTTCCAGGGCAGCAGCGCGCAGAGCAGCCAGAGCGCGAAGACGTCCAGGCCGCTGGGGTCACCCTTGTCCGGGCCGGCCTTGAGGAACACCCCGAAGACGACCGTGAAGATCGCCATCGTGACCAGCGGGTTGACCAGCGACCACGACCAGCCGAGCGCGGACCGCTTGTACTTCCCGCGCAGCTCCCGCAGCGTCAGGTTCCAGAGCAGCTCGCGCGAGGCCGCAACATCTCCTAGCGAGCTCACGGCGCGAGGGTACGCAGGGCCCCCGACCTCATCAAAGGCACCTCGTGGCGGGCCACCGGCGGTGACCCGGCTGGGTGTGTGCGTCCGGGCTCTGGTTGGCTGCGACGGTGGTCACCAGGGTCGTCCTCGACGCGACGCCGCTGCTGGGTCCGCGCACCGGCGTCGGCCGGTACGTCGAGAACCTGGTCCGGGAGCTGGCCGCGCTCGGCTCGCTCGACCTGGTCGCGACCGCGTTCACGCTGCGCGGGGCCGGGGCGCTGCCGGCCGCGGTGCCGCCGGCGGTCCGGGTCCGGCACCGGCCGGCCCCGGCCCGGGCGTTGCAGGCGGCCTGGGACCGGCTGGAGCTGCCGCCGGTGGAGTGGCTGGCCGGCCGGGCCGACGTGGTGCACGGGACCAACTTCGTGCTGCCACCGCTGCGCCGGGCCGCGGGCGTGCTGACCGTGCACGACCTGTCCTACCTGCGCTATCCGGAGACGGTGAGCGCGGCGTCGCTGCGCTACCGGACGCTGGTGCCGCGCGGGCTGCGGCGGGCCGCGGTCGTGCTCACCCCGTCGCACGCGGTCGCCGCCGAGGTCCGCGCCGAGTACGGCCTGGGCGACCGGGTCCGGGCCACCCCGCTCGGCGTGGACGAGGCCTGGTTCACCGCCGTCCCGATGCCGGCCGCCGAGCTGACCGAACGCGGCCTGCCGCCGCGCTACCTGCTGTTCGTCGGCACCGTCGAGCCGCGCAAGGGCCTGCCGGCGCTGCTGGCGGCGCTCCGCCTGCTGCACGACGACGACCCGGACACGCCGCCGCTGGTGCTGGCCGGCCCGCCCGGCTGGGGTCCCGCGCTGGAGCCGGCCGGGCTGCCGGCCGGCGCCGTCGTCCCGGCCGGCTACCTGGAGACGGCCGACCTGCGCCGGCTGGTCGCCGGGGCGAGCCTGCTGGCGTACCCGTCGCGGTACGAAGGCTTCGGGCTGCCGCCGCTGGAGGCGTTCGCGGCCGGGGTGCCGGTGGTGGCCAGCGACCTGCCGGTGATCCGGGAGGTCACCGGCGAGCTGGCGGCGCTGGCCCCGGTCGGCGACGAGGTCGCGCTGGCCGAGGCGCTGCGGACCGCGCTGGCCAAGCCGGCCGCCGCGGCCGACCTGCGGGCCCGGGCCCGCAGGTTCACCTGGGCCGCCTGCGCGGCCCGCACGGCCGAGGCGTACGAGCTGGCTAGGGCTTCCTGACCGAGAGCAGGTAGCCGAGGCTGGCGATCTTGGCCGGCCCGGACAGCCGGGTCGACACCTTCGTGCGCAGCGCCTCCTGCGGCGCGGCCAGCGCGAGCCGGACGACCCGGTTGTCGACCAGGAAGCCGAACGGGCCGAGCACCCGGGCCAGGGCCCGCAGCGCCTGGCTGAGGGCCAGCACGGCGTAGTGCGCGACCATCAGCACCGGGCCGCCCTGCGCGCCGAGGTCGAGCACCTCCAGCCCGTGCCGCCTGGCCAGCCCGGAGATGCCGTAGTGGGTGAAGCGCTGGAAGTCGTACGGCGCCTCGTGGGTGGGGTAGAGGAACGGCACGGTGATCAGCGCGTGCCCGCCCGGCTTGAGCACCCGGGCGATCTCGCCCATGGCCAGCTCGGCGTTGCCGACGTGCTCCAGCACCTGGGTGCACAGCACGGTGTCGAAGCTGTCGTCCTCGAACGGCAGCGGCTCGCCCAGGTCGACCACGACCACACCCGGGATCGGGGCCGCGTCGACCGGGACGATCTCGTCGACCAGCGGGCCGTACCAGATCTTGAAGGGCTGGTTGCCGCAGCCGAGGTCCATCAGCCGGCCGCGCACCCGCGGCGCCTGCGTCGCGAGCCAGCGCCCCACGGTCGCGCCGGGCAGCAGCGAGGACGTGCTCTCGCGGTCCGAGTACGGCACGCCGTCGACGACCCGGGCCGCCCCCTGGCGGTGCCGCAGCCGCAGGCTCTCGCTCATCGCTGTCCTTCCGGTCGGGATGCGGCAGTCTATTCACGACAGCGGCGGGCTCACCGAGCGGAGGACGGCTGGTGCAGCGGCGCGCGCTCATCACCGGGATCACCGGCCAGGACGGCCTCTATCTGGGCCAGCTGCTCGCCTCGGAGGGGTACGAGGTCTTCGGCATGGTCCGGGGCCAGTCCAACCCGAAGATCGAGCTGGTCGAGCGGCACGTCCCGTCCGTGCAGCTGGTCGAGGGCGACCTGCGCGACCTGCCCAGCCTGATCAGCGCGCTGGAGATCGCCGAGCCGCACGAGGTCTACAACCTCGGCGCGATCAGCTTCGTCGGGCTGTCCTGGAAGCAGGCCGAGCTCACCGGCGAGATCACCGGCATGGGTGTGCTGCGGATGCTGGAGGCGATCCGGATCCAGACCCAGGGGCACATGGACCGCATCCGCTTCTACCAGGCCTCCAGCTCGGAGATGTTCGGCAAGGTCCGGGAGACCCCGCAGCGGGAGACGACCCCGTTCCACCCGCGCTCGCCGTACGGGGTGGCCAAGACCTTCGGCCACTACATGACCGTGAACTACCGGGAGTCGTACGGGGCCTTCGCCTGCTCCGGGATCCTGTTCAACCACGAGTCCCCGCTGCGCGGGGCCGAGTTCGTCACCCGGAAGGTGACCCGGGCGGTGGCCCGGATCGCGCTCGGGCTGCAGCCCTCGGTGTCGCTGGGCAACCTCGACTCCAGCCGGGACTGGGGTTTCGCCGGCGACTACGTCCGGGCGATGTGGGCGATGCTGCAGCAGGACACCCCGGAGGACTACGTGGTCGCGACGGGGGAGACGCACACGATCCGGGACCTGCTGGAGGTCGCGTTCGGGCGGGTCGGCATCGTCGACTGGCCCCGGTACGTCGTGCAGGACCCGCGGCTGCTGCGCCCGGCCGAGGTCGACGTGCTCACCGGCGACGCCGGCAAGGCCCGGGACCGGCTGGGCTGGCGGCCGACGGTGAGCTTCCCGGAGCTGATCGAGTCGATGGTCGACGCCGACCTGGAACGGGAGAAGGGCCGGGTCTGATCAGGCCCGGTGCTGCCCGGCGCCGTTGCCGGGCGCCGGCTGCCGGCGGGCGTAGATGCGGGCCGAGACGACCGCGACGCCGACCGTGAGCAGGTCGCCGGCGATCGTGAGGACCCGGCTGACCAGCGCCAGCGCCAGCGCGTTGCCGGAACCGATGGACGGGCCGAGCACGAGCACCAGCGCGGCCTCCCGGGCGCCGGCCCCGGCCGGCACGAACACGATCAGGAAGCCGACCACCCAGGCCACCGCGTACGCCCCCGTGGCCAGCAGGAACAGCCGGCCGGAGGTGTCGCCGCCGAGGCCGCGGGCGAGCAGCCAGGCGTGCGCGCCGAAGAACAGCCACTGGGCCAGCGACCAGGCCGCGCTGGTGAACAGCGGGCCGGTGCCGATCGTGGTGTCGGTCGGCGCCCGCCGGGTGACCTTGAACGCGAGCGTGAGCAGCCGCCCCAGCACCGGCGGCGAGAGCACGACCAGCCCCAGCACCGGCACGAACAGGATGTACCAGTACGTCCGCAGGGCGCCGGTCGCCGACAGCGCCAGGAACCCGACCGCGACGACCGCGCCGACCACCAGGCCGACGACCAGCACCGCCACCGCGGCGACCGCGCTGCGGGCCCGCGGCACCCCGTGGTCCCGGCCCAGCTCGGCCTGCGCCAGCACCGGCCACAGGCTGCCGGGCAGGTACTTGCCGAGCTGCGCGAGCAGGAACACCCGCCCGGCCACGGCCATCGGCAGCGGCGATCCGAGCCCGGTGAGGATCGCCCGCCAGGACAGCGCGGTCGCGACCTGGCCGGCCACCACCGCGACGAACGCGAGCACGATCGTGCCGATCGAGAGCCGGCTCAGGCCGTCCGCGATCTCGTGGCCCTGGCTGCGGATGGCCAGCACGATGAACACCAGCACGACCAGGGCGAGCAGACCCCGGACCACCTGCCGCTTGCGCGACGGCGGCCGGCGAACGGCCGGGGCGCCGTCGACGGCTTCCGCCGCGGCCTCCCCGTCGGCCGCAGCCTCGTCCAGCGCAGGGTCGGTCACGGGCCCGCCGCTCCGCCGCTCACGGTCAGCAGCCACGGCGCCGAGGATAGAACAGCGCCGGACGCCCCGATCGGGGCGTCACTCGCCCTCGACCTGGGCCGGGACGGGCTCCCGCCGGTGCTCGCCGTCCCGCCGCCGGCGCTGCACCAGCCCGCCGGTGATACCCATCAGCAGCAGGCCGAGCAGCGAGACGATCGAGACCACCCCGCCCGTACGCTGCCCCGGCTGGTCGTAGTCCAGCCGGATGGTGTGCTGCCCGGCCGGTACCGCCACCGCGACCATCGCGTGGTCGGCCTTGACCAGCGGGACGGACCTGCCGTCCAGGGTCGCGTTCCAGCCGGTCTGCAGCGCGTCGCCGACGACCAGGTAGCCGGCGCCCTGGGCGTTCACGGTCGCGGCCATGTCGTCGGGTCCGTCGTCGGTCACGGTGACGGTGGCCGGCTTGCCGTCGGCGGGGGCCGGGCCGGGCGCGTCCAGCACCACCCGGCCGGGGTCGCGGACGTTGTCCAGCACGGTGAGCCGCTGGACCTTGTCCGGGATGACCTGGGTGTGGTCGGCCCACCGGAACCGCGGCAGCGCCGTGGTCCGCTGGTAGAGGACCGCCCCGTCGGCGAAGACCAGCCGGAGCCCGTCGTTCGCCTCGGCCCGCACGACCTTCAGCTGCGGGCGGCCGCCGGTGCCGGCCACCTCCAGCGGCGCGTTCGAGTGCAGGGTGAGCCGGGCCGAGACCGCGCGGGTCTGCTCCCCGGCCACCGGCACCGTCAGCGGGCCCCTCCCGACCGCGGTGTAGATCCGGCGGGAGCTGTGCGCGACGACGGTGCCGCTCGCGTCGAGCAGGTCCAGGTCCAGCGCGGCGAACTGGTCGGTGGGGACGGCCGCGGCGGTCAGCACCGGGCCGACCCCGCGGACGCCGCCGGCGCCGAGCGGCACGGTGACCGGCTGGTTCGGCTGCAGCCGCAGGCCGGTCCCGGCGGTCCCCTGCAGGGTGGACCTGCCGAAGATGTCCTCGGTGATCGCGGTCGCGAGGTACTTCACCGACAGGGTGTCGAGCATCGGCGACTGCACGGTCTTCTCGTCCGCGACCCGGCTGAACGTGGAGAACGTCGGGCTGGCGAACGACTTCGGGTCGGCCGTCTGGACCAGGTCCCGCCACTCGGTCTCGGTGAACGCGTGCCCGGTGGCGCTGCGCAGGTCGTAGAACACGTTGGTGCCGGAGAACAGGGTCAGCCCGCGGGCGCCCATCCGCTCGTGCCCGAGGTTCTGCTGCAGGAACCGGTGCGCGGCCGTGGTCGGGTAGAACTCGTCCTTCGGGATCCGCGGCCAGAACGGCAGCACCACCGCGAGGCTCTCCACCACCACGATCAGCGGCACGATCGCGAGCGCGAGCGTCCGGACCCGCCCGCGGCCGGACCGGTCCTCGTCGTCCTCGTTGTCGCCGGCCGTCCGCCGGCGCAGCACCGTCGCGAGCATGCCCAGCACGAACACCGACCCGGCGAACAGCCCGGCGTAGAGCAGCTGCCGCTCGGTGAAGGCGACCTTGTCGGCGTCGCGGGCGATCGCCATCAGCTTGCGCACCCCGACGAACGCGCCCACCGCCGCGACCGCCCAGCCCAGGACCTCGTACGCGATCCGCAGCCGGCTGCGGTCCCGGGCCTCCGACCGGCGCACCAGCGCGTCGAAGCCGTACGCGGCCAGGACGGCGAGGAAGAAGCCGAGGATCGAGCGGATCCGGAACACCGGGTTGTTGGAGAAGACCGGGAAGTGCTGGGCCAGCGCCAGCAGCGGGCCGCCGAAGTAGCCGAACACGATCGTGACCGCGGCCGCGATCGCGAAGTAGGTCCGCGGGCCGCGCGGGGTGTCCCGCCCGGGCGTCCGGAACAGCCCGAAGCCGATCAGCACCAGCGCCGCCGAGCCGATGTAGGACAGGCCCTCGATCTGGGGGAACGGACCCCAGTAGCCCGAGCCCACGATGTCGCCGAAGGCCCGCCAGACCGGCATGGTCAGCAGCATCAGCGGCGGGATGTGGGTGGCCGCGGTCTGGCCCCGCTGGGCCAGGTAGTCCGACTCGGACAGCTGCGCGGCCAGCGGCAGCAGCACCACGCCGACCGCCCCGACGCCGAGGGCCAGCGCGACGCCGGCGGTGACCGAGCCGCGCAGGATCCGCAGCGGCGACCAGCCGGTCTCCTGGCACAGCCGCATGATCAGGTACGGCGCGGCCGCGTAGCAGGCGTACCCGGCCACCGCGGGAAAGCCGCCCAGCAGCATGAACGCGATCGCCCCGGCGATCGGCAGCGCCGAGCGGACGGTCCGTTTCTGCGCGAACCGTTCCGCCGCCCAGAACAGCGCCGGGATCGTCGCCCCGACCTGGGTCTGCTGCCAGTTCGTCCAGCTGACCATGAAGCCGGAGGCGGCGAAGACGACGCCGCCGACCAGCCCGGCCGGGCGGGACAGCCGCAGCCGCCGCAGGAACAGGAACGAGAAGCCGATCGTGACCAGCAGCTCGAGGAACTTCGCGTACCCCGGCGCCAGCCAGGTCGGCAGGAACAGGTACGGCAGGTTGATCGGGGTGTAGAAGCCGAACGTGACGATCCCGCCGAGCGGGGAGCCGCCGCTGCCCAGCGGGTTCCAGGTCGCGACCTCGCCGTGGTGCAGCTCCTCGGCGAAGTAGTGCCGGTTCGGGAAGACCGAGTCGACGGTGTCGCTGACCGAGGGCACGTGCGGCACGAAGTCGCTGGGCTGCAGCGACCTCCACGGTTCGCGGACCTGGATCAGGTCGGCGCCGCTGAAGGAGGCCTTGCCCAGCAGCGGGGTGCCGATGCCGATCAGCACGAAGGCGGCCGCGCCCAGGAGCGCGACGAGGGTCAGCAGAGAAGGCCGGCGGCGACGGGCCGGGGGCGCCGGGGTCGCGTCCCCCGTCTCGGTCTCCGGGGTCGCCTCTGGCCGGCGCAGAGAGGTCACGCGTCCACCACGGCGAGCAGTATAGGGACGGCGGGTACGAGACCGGCCGCTGCCCTGCGGGACGGTAGGCTCCTTCCCCGTCCGCAACCCGCGACGAGGAGATCCCACGGTGACAGAACGGCAGAAGCAGCTCGCGTACTCGGAGCTGCAGTCCAAGATGCTCATCGAGGGCGAGCGGCGGACGAAGGCGCAGAAGATCGTCGCCGTGCTCGAGCACTTCTTCGGCACCGCCGACCTCGGCGGCCGGTCGGTGCTCGACCTCGGCTGCTCGACCGGCTTCATCTCCGACGAGCTCAGCCGGGCCGGGGCCAAGGTGACCGGCGTCGACATCGACGAGCCCGGCCTGGAGCGCGCCCGGGAGCGCTTCGGCGACCGGATCGAGTTCGTCAACGCCGACGGCACCAAGCTGCCCTGGGCCGACGAGTCCGTCGACGCGGTGATCTGCAACCACGTCTACGAGCACGTGGTCGACCCGGACGCGGTGCTGGCCGAGGTCCGCCGGGTGCTGCGCCCGGACGGCGCGGTCTACCTGGGCATGCCCAACCGGCTCGGGCTCATCGAGCCGCACTACAAGCTGCCGTTCCTGTCCTGGCTGCCGCCGGCGGCCGCGGACCGGTACGTGGCGGCGACCGGGCGGGCCGACAAGTACCACGAGCGGCTGCGTACCCGGGCCGGGCTGCGGCAGCTCTGCCGCGGGCTGCGGGTCTGGGACTACACCGGCACCGTGCTGGCCGACCCGGACCGCTTCCACGCCGAGGACATGGTGCCCAGGCAGGTCCGCTCGGCCCCGCCGGCGGTCTGGAGGGCGCTGAACCCGATCATCCCGACGTACATCTGGATCGGGACCAAGGGCACCGACGCGCCGCGCGGGCCGGTCACCCGGGTCGCCCCCAAACCGGTCGACGGAATCCCCGCCGCCTGAGCCGGCCCGCCCCCGCCGCCTGAGCCGGCCCGCCCCCGCCGCTGAGTCGGCCCGCTCCCGCCGGTCCGGCGGGGGTCAGGCGACCGGGACGGAGTCCCAGCAGCGGGTGAGGCCCTCGGTCAGGCCGGTCCGCGCGGTCCAGCCGAGCACGGACTCGGCCAGCCGGACGTCCAGCCAGCTGTGCGGTACGTCGAACCCGCGGGCCGGCCGCAGCTCCAGCCGCAGCCGCGGGTCGTCGACGATGCCGAGCAGCAGGTCGGCCAGCTCCCGCAGCGACGTGCCCCGGCCGGCACCGAGGTTGACCACCGGCGGCAGTGTCGCTGCCGCGTGCACCGCCAGCAGCGCCGACGTCACGTCGTCGACGTAGACGTAGTCGCGGGTGGTGCCGGGGTCGCCGTACACGGTCAGGTGGTCACCGGCGGCCGCGGCCCGCAGCCAGTAGCCGATCACGCCCTGCCCGCCGACCGACGGCTGGCCGGGGCCGTAGAGGTTGGAGACGCGCAGCGAGACCGCGTGCCCGGCCGGCAGCCCGGCGCTCGCCAGCGCCTGCTCCAGCGCCAGCTTCGACCGCCCGTACGCCCCCCGGGGCCGGGTCGGCGACTCCTCCCGGTACGGCGGGGGGCCGGTCGTGTCGTACACGGCGCCGCCGGAGGACAGCAGCGCGACCTTGGGCGGGCGGGGCAGCGAGCCCAGCGCCCGCAGCGCCGCGGTGAACGTCTCCAGGTCGGCCGCGGCCCGCTCCGGGTGCGACTCCGCCAGCGCCGGGTTCACGCTGGTGGCGAGCCAGAACACGGTCCCGGCCCGAGCCAGCCGGGCGTCCATCCGCCCGTCCGGCCGCAGCGCCGGCTCGGCCCGCGTGTACGCATCCACCGGGACGCCGGCGAGCGTCGCCGCCGAGGTCAGCGCCGTGCCGAGGAAGCCCCCGGCGCCCACCACCGCGATCGATGAAGGCTCTGGCGGCACGCCCGACACCTTCGCATACTATTCGCGCCGATGTTGAAGCCAGGATCCACCGCAACCGGCCGGCGTCCCCGGCTGCTGGTGCTCGCCTCGACCTACCCGGCGGCCGCCGACGACGGCACCCCGGCGTTCGTCCGCGACCTGGCCCAGGCCGAGGCCGAGGAGTTCGACACGGTCGTGCTGGTGCCCCGGGTGCCGGGCGCGGCGATGCGGGAGGAGCGCGGCGGGCTGACCGTGCGCCGGTTCGGCTACTTCCCGCGCCGCTGGGAGGACCTGGCCGACGGCGCGATCCTGGAGAACCTGCGCGGCCGGCGGTCGCGCTGGCTGCAGGTGGTGCCGTTCGTGCTGGCCGAGGCCTGGGCCCTGCGCCGGGCCGTGCGCGAGTTCGAGCCGGACGTGCTGCACGTGCACTGGATCGTGCCCCAGGGGGTGGCCGCGCTGCTGGCCGCCCGCAAGGTCCCGTGGCTGGTCACCACCCTCGGCGGCGACGTGTACGCGTTGTCCGACCCGGTCAGCGTCCGGCTCAAGCGCGCGGTGCTCACCCGGGCCGGCGCGGTGACCGCGATGAACAGCGACATGACCGACCGGCTGGTCGCGCAGGGGGCCGCGCCGGGCTCGACCTTCGTGCAGCCGATGGGCGCGGACGTGGATGCGGTCCGGGCCGCCGGGGCCGGCGTCGAGCAGATCCCGGGCCGGATCGTGTTCGTCGGCCGGCTGGTGGAGAAGAAGGGCGTGGCCGTCCTGCTGGAGGCGCTGCGGAAGCTGCAGACCCCGGGCTGGACCCTGGAGATCATCGGCGACGGGCCGCTGCGGGCGCAGCTGACCAAGCAGGCCGAGGGGCTGCCGGTCACCTTCCGCGGGGCGCTGCCCCGCACCGAGCTCGCGAGGTCGTACGCGGCCGGCGAGGTCGCGGTGGTGCCCTCGGTCCCGGCCGCCTCCGGCGACCAGGACGGCCTGCCGGTCTCGCTGATGGAGGCGATGGCGCTGGGCTGCGCGGTGGTCGGCTCCCGGATCGCCGGCATCGACGCGGCCGTGGTCGACGGCGAGAGCGGCCTGCTGGTGCCGCCCGGCGACGTGGACGCGCTGGCCGGGGCCCTGGACACGCTGCTGGCCGACCCGGACCGCCGGGCCAAGCTCGGCGCGGCCGCCCGCTACCGCGCCGAGGACTACTCCATCGCCGCCGCCGGGGCGCGCTACCGCAACATCCTCCGCAAAATTGTGGACGAAAATAAATAACTCCCTGGTTATCGTGTGTCGCGCACGGTAGTTGTAGCCGTGTGCGGTACGCGGGGAAGCCCGAGTCGGTCGCGGTCAGCGGGTCGGCCCTGAAGCACGCGCTCGGCGTGCGCAGCAACTACTTCAGGCTGCGCGCGGGCTGAGTGTCGTCGGCGGCGGGCGCCACCCCCGGAGCCCGCCGCCGGCCCATCGCCATCCCGGCCAGGGCGGCGAGCACGTCGGCGACGGTGAGCAGCAGCCGGGAGACCACCGCGATCGTGAGCGCGGCGGCCGACCCGCCCGGCAGCTGGGCCGCCAGCGCCACGGTCAGCACGGCCTCCCGGGTGCCCGCCCCGGTCGGCACCACCACGACCAGGAAGCCGGCGCACCAGGCCGCGGCGAACGCCCCGGTGGCCGGCACCAGCAGGCTCGCCGGGTCGGCGCCGAGGCTCCAGCCCAGCAACGTCACCTGCAGCCCGTACGCGAGCCAGGTGCCCAGCAGCGCGAGCACGGCCGTCCCGATCCCGCGCCAGGAGAACCGGACGTCCAGCGGCGGCCGCCGCAGCGCCCGGAACAGCAGGTCGCAGACCCGGCTGAGCACCGGCGGGGCCAGGCAGGCCAGCCCCACCGGCAGCAGCAGCGGGCTCCAGTGCAGCCATCCCGGCGCGTCGTCGGACAGCAGCCGGGGCAGCGCCAGCAGCGCGACCAGGATGCCGACCCCGAGCGTGACCAGGTTGAGCACGAGCGCGGCCGCCGCCGCCCGCCGCCGCGGCACGCCGAAGTCCCGGGCCAGCTCGGTCTGCGCGACCATCGCCCAGACGCTGGAGCCGGGCAGGTACTTGGCCAGCTGGCCGAGGAACAGCACCCGGGTCGCCGCCGCGACCGGCAGCGGGCTGCCCAGGTCGGCCAGCAGCGCCCGCCAGGCCAGCATGCTCGCGAGCAGCGCCAGCAGCGCGTACGCCAGGGCGCCGGCGATCGCGGCCGGCGAGACCTGGCCGAGCTGCCCGCGGACCTCGTCCCAGCGGGTGGCCAGCGCGTACGCCAGCGCGGCCAGGACGGCGACGGTGACGACCGCCCGGGCGACCCGCAGCATGGCCGGGACGATATCGGCCCCGAGGGCCCGTGACCCCCGTTCGGCCGCAGGCCGTACACCGCCCGTGATCAATCCCATGAAGTCTTTGCCCGGTAGGGTCCGGCCCCGTGCGGGTCGCTGTGCTGGTCGAGCAGGTTCTGGCGCCGGTCCCCGGCGGCACGGGCCGGTACGCGCGGGAGCTGGCCGCGGCGCTCGCCGCGACCGCGCCCGCGGGCTCGACCGTCACCGGCTGGTCGGCCTGGCACCGGGACCGCGACGCCGCCCGGATCCCGGGGGTGGCCGGCCCGCGCCGGCTGCCGCTGCCCCGCCGCGGCCTGGTCGCGGCCTGGGAACGCGGCACCGGGCCGGGCCTGCCGAAGGCCGACCTGGTGCACGCGCCGACCCCGCTGGCCCCGCCCCGGCGCCGGACCCCGCTGGTGGTGACCGTGCACGACGCGGTCCCCTGGACCCACCCGGGCACGCTCACCCCGCGCGGGGTGGCCTGGCACCGGACCGCGATCGGCCTGGCCGCCCGGCACGCCGACCGGATCGTGGTGCCGACCAACGCGGTGGCCACCGAGCTGGCCGCGTACGTGAACGGGCTGCGGGCGGACCGGATCGTGGTGATCGGCGAAGGCGTCCCGGACGCGCTGGTCACGCCGCCGCCGGACGCGGCGGACCGGGCCGAGCGGCTGCGCCTGCCGGACGCGTACCTGCTCAGCCTGGCCACGCTGGAGCCGCGCAAGGGCCTGGACACGCTGCTGGCCGCGCTGGCCGATCCGGCCGCGCCGGACCTGCCGCTGCTGCTGGTCGGCCAGCCCGGCTGGGGCGGCATCGACCCGCTCGCGATGAGCCGCGACCTGGGGCTGGCCGAGGGCCGGGTCCGGGTGCTGGGCCGGATCCCGGACGCCGACCTGGCCGTGGTGCTGCACCGGGCGGCCGCGCTGGCCTCGCCGAGCCGGGCCGAGGGCTTCGGCCTGCCGGCCCTGGAGGCGATGGCGGCCGGCGTCCCGGTGGTCGTCTCGGACGCTCCGGCCCTGGTCGAGGTGGGGGGTACGGCGGTCGCGGTGGTGCCCCGGGACGATCCGCCGGCGCTGGCCCGGGCGCTGGCCGAGGCCGCCGACCCGGCCGTGCGCACAGCCCGGGCCGCGGCCGGCCGGGAACGGGCCGCCCGCTACTCCTGGTCGGCCGCTGCTGACGAGCTGTGGCAGCTCTACTCCACCCTGGGGACATGAGGGCCCGTCGTGACGGACAGTGGCGTCAGCGGGCGTACGCTATCCGGCGACGGGAACCCTCGGGTACCCGTCGGTAAGACGCACCACCGCCGAGCAGACCGCAGGAGCCGATTCGTGTCAGGACGCGCGCCCCGCGTGCTCGTCGATGCGACCGCCGTCCCCGCCGATCGCGGTGGAGTGGGACGGTACGTCGACGGACTCATCTCGGCGCTCGGCGCCGTCGATGCCGACTTCGCCGTCGCCTGTCAGCGGTCCGACGGTGAACGGTTCGGCCGGATGGCGCCGCACGCCACGATCGTGCCCGGCCCGGCCGCCGTCGCGCACCGGCCGGCCCGGCTGGCCTGGGAGCAAACCGGGTTACCGCTGATCGTGCAGCAGGTGAACGCGGACGTGCTGCACTCGCCGCACTACACGATGCCGCTGCGGGCCGGGAAGCCGGTCGTGGTGACCATCCACGACGCGACCTTCTTCACCCAGCCCGACGTGCACACGTCGATCAAGGGGCCGTTCTTCCGGTCCGCGATCAAGACCGCGCTGCACCGGGCGGCCCGCTGCGTGGTCCCGTCCAAGGCGACCCGGGACGAGCTGATCCGGGTGCTGGACGCGGACCCGACCAAGCTCGACGTCGCGTACCACGGTGTCGACCAGCACATGTTCCACGTGCCCAGCGACGCCGAGCGGCAGATCGTGCAGACCCGGCTGGGGCTGCGCGGGACGCCGTACATCGCCTTCCTGGGGACGCTGGAGCCGCGCAAGAACGTGCCCTCGCTGATCCGCGGCTGGGTCGAGGCCGTCCGGCACCGGGCCGAGCCGCTGGCGCTGGTGCTGGCCGGCGGGTCGGGCTGGGACGAGGAGATCGACCAGGCCGTCACCGAGGTGCCGAGCAACCTGCGGGTGCTGCGGCCGGGCTACCTGAAGTTCTCCGACCTGCGCGGCTTCCTCGGCGGCGCCACGATCGTGGCCTACCCGTCGCACGGCGAGGGCTTCGGGCTGCCGGTGCTGGAGGCGATGGCCTGCGGGGCCGCGGTGCTGACCACGCAGCGGCTGTCGCTGCCGGAGGTCGGCGGCGACGCGGTGGCCTACACCGAGGGCGACCCGGACTCGATCGCGACGTCGCTGGCGGCGCTGCTGGACGATCCCGGCCGTCGCGCCCGCCTCGGCGAGGCGGCGGTGGCCCGGGCCGGCGAGTTCACCTGGGCCGCCAGCGCGGAGGCGCACCTCGCCGCGTACGCCCGCGCCGCCGGCCTGTGAGCCCTGCTGACCCCGTCGGGGTCGTCGTGGTGACGTACTCGCCCGGCCACACGCTGGACGGGTTCCTGGACACGCTGGAGAAGGCGACCACCCGGACCGCCGCGGTCGTCCTGGCCGACAACGGCTCCACCGACGGTGCCCCGGAGCGGGCGGCCGAGCGTCCCGGCGTCGACCTGCTGCGCACCGGCGGCAACCTCGGCTACGGCCGGGCCGCCAACGTGGGCGTGCCCAAGGCGCCGGGGGACTGGGTCGTGGTCGCCAACCCGGACCTGCGCTGGGAGCCGGGCGCGCTGGACACCCTGCTGGAGGCGGTCGAGCGCTGGCCCGCGGCCGGCGTACTGGGTCCGGAGATCCTGTCCCCGGACGGCACGCTCTACCCCTCCGCCCGCGAGCTGCCCTCGCTCGGCCGCGGCGTCGGGCACGCGCTCTGCGGCTGGTGGTGGCCGTCGAACCCGTGGACCGCGGCCTACCGCCGGGAGCGCGGGACGCCGGTCGAGCGGCTGGCGGGCTGGCTGTCCGGGTCCTGCATGCTGATCCGGCGCGAGGCGTTCGACGCCGTCGGCGGCTTCGACCCGGCGTACTTCATGTACTTCGAGGACCTCGACCTGTGCGAGCGGATCGGCCGGGCCGGCTGGCAGAACGTGTACGTGCCGACCGCGGTCGTCACCCACGAGGGCGCCGCGTCCACGTCCAAGGACCCGCGCCCGATGGCCGACGCGCACCATGCCAGCGCCTGGCGCTACCTCTCCCGCCGGTACGCCGGGCCGCGCTGGCTGCCGGTCCGCGTCGTGCTCCGGGTCGGTCTCGCCGCCCGGGCCGCGCTGGCCCGCCGGGTGCCCGCGGTCGCCGCCGGCGCCAAGCCGACCGGCCACACCCGCTGATTTCCACTACCCTGCGTATATCGAACGACGCTCTTCGGGAGGGGTCATCGACGCGATAGTGCTGGTCGGAGGCATGGGCACCCGCCTGCGCCCGTTGACGCTGAGCACACCCAAGCCGATGCTGCCGACGGCCGGGGTGCCGTTCCTCAGCCACCTGTTCAGCCGGGTCAAGGCGGCCGGAGTACGCCGGGTGGTGCTGTCCACGTCGTACCAGGCCGAGGTGTTCGCGGCCCACTTCGGCACCGGGGCCGACCTCGGGCTGGAGCTGGAGTACGTGACCGAGGAGACGCCGCTCGGCACCGGTGGCGGGATCCGCAACGTGCTGGACCGGATCCGGTCCGAGGACGTCCTCGTCTTCAACGGCGACGTGCTGTCCGGGGTCGACCTGCCCAAGCTGATCGAGACCCACCGGGCCGGCAACGCCGACGTGACCCTGCACCTGACCCGGGTCGAGGACCCGCGCGCGTTCGGCTCGGTGCCGACCGACGCGGACGGCCGGGTGCAGGCGTTCCTGGAGAAGTCGCCCGACCCGGTCACCGACCAGGTCAACGCCGGCTGCTACGTCTTCCGCCGCTCGGTGCTGGAGACGATCCCGGCCGGGCGGCCGGTCTCGGTCGAGCGGGAGACGTTCCCGGGGCTGCTGGCCGCGGGCGCGGTCGTGCTCGGCTACGTCGACTCGACGTACTGGCTGGACCTGGGGACGCCGGCGACGTTCGTGCGGGGCAGCGCGGATCTCGTGCTGGGGGTGGCGCCGACCGAGGCCCTGCCGGGCCGGCCCGGGGACGCGCTGGTCCTGTCCGGCGCGACCGTCGCCGCGGACGCGCGGCTGACCGGCGGGTCGACCGTCGGGGCCGGCTGCGTGGTCGGCGCCGGGGCGAAGCTGGACGCGGCCGTGCTCTTCGACGGCGCCCGGGTGGCCGAGGACGCGACCGTGGTGCGCTCGGTGCTCGGCCGCGGGGTCCAGGTCGGGCCCGGCTGCGTGGTCGAGGACGCGGTCCTCGGCGACGGTGTCGTGCTCGGCGCCCGCAACGAGCTGCGGGCCGGGGCCCGGGTCTGGCCGGGCGTGCGGCTCTGGGACACCGCCGTACGGTTCTCCTCCGACGCATGACCGCGGCCGCCCTGGACACCGCGTCCACCGTCTGGCGGGCGGGCCGGCCGGTCGACGTGCGCGGCACCCTGCGCCCGCTGCTGCGCGGCCGCAGCGACCGGGCCCACCGGGTGCTGGACGGGGTGTTCTGGCGGGCCGCTCTGACCCCTGCCGGTCCGGCGACGCTGGCGCTGCGGCAGGTCGGCCGGGACGAGGTCGAGGCGACGGCCTGGGGCCCCGGGGCGGCCTGGACCGTCGAGTCGGTGCCGGACCTGCTCGGCGCCCGGGACTCGCTGGACGGCTTCGACCCCCGGCACCCGGTGCTGACCGACGTGCACCGCCGGCACCCGGGGATCCGGGTGCCGCGGACCGGGCTGGTGCTGGACTCGATGATCCCGGCGATCCTGGAGCAGAAGGTCACCGGCACGCAGGCCCACCAGGCCTGGTCGTTCCTGCTCCAGCGGTACGGCGGCGCCGCCCCGGGGCCGGCGCCGGCCGGGCTGCGGGTGCCGCCGCCGCCGGCCGTGCTGCTGACCGTGCCGACCTGGGACTGGCACCGGGCCGGGGTGGACGGCAGGCGGCAGCGGGCGATCCGGGCCGCGGCGACGGTGGCGGCCCGGCTGGAGGAGTGCTGCTCGCTGTCGCCGGCCCAGGCGCTGGCGCGGCTGCGGGTGGTGCCGGGCATCGGGGTCTGGACGGCCGCGGAGACGGCCCAGCGGGCCCTCGGCGACGCCGACGCGGTCTCGGTCGGCGACTTCCACATCCCCGGCCTGGTCGGGCACTTCCTCATCGGGCGGCGGGTCGACGACGACGGGATGCTGGCGCTGCTGGCCGAGTACGCGCCGCACCGGCACCGGGTGGTCCGGCTGATCGAGCTGTCCGGGGTCGGCAAGCCGCGCTACGGGCCGCGTTTCTCCCCGACCGACATGCGCTCGTTCTAGCGCGGCCCGGCGTCGTCCCGGTAGGCCGCCAGGACCGCGTCGGCCAGGGGCGGCCAGGCGTCCTTGGCCCACTGCTCGAACTCGGTGTCGGTGAGCACGACCAGCCCGAGCCGGGCGACCGGGTCGACCCAGAGGAACGTGCCGGACCGGCCGAAATGCCCGTACGTGGCGGGGGAGTTGGCCGCGCCGGTCCAATGTGGACTCTTCGAGTCCCGGATCTCGAAGCCGAGACCCCAGTCGTTGGTGGCCTGCCGGCCGAAGCCCGGCACCACCCCGGACAGGCCCTGGAACTGGACGGTGGCCAGCGCCGCGACGGTGGTCGGGTGCACCACGGTCCCGGGCGCGAGCAGCTCGGCCGCGACCCGGGCCAGGTCGCCCACGCTGGCCACGCCGCCCCGGTGCGGCGGCCCCACCAGCGCGGTCGTGCCGAGCCCCAGCGGCTCGCAGACGGCCTGGCGCAGGTACTCGGCACACGAGATGCCGGTGACCGCGGTCAGGTGGTTGCCGAGCGCGTCGAAGCCGACGTTGGAGTAGATCCGGCGGGTGCCGGGCTTGGCGATCGCGATGTTCTTGTCCGGTGCGAGCCCGGAGGCGTGCGCGAGCAGGTGCCGGACGGTCGAGCCCTCGGGGCCGGCCGGGTCGTCCAGGCCGAGCGCGCCCTCCTCGGCCGCGACCAGCACCGCCAGCGCCACCAGCGGCTTGGTCACGCTGGCCAGCGGATAGGCCTCGTCCTGGTCCCCGTACGACTCCAGGACGGTGCCGTCGGCGGCGACCACGGCGGCCGCGGCGCTGCCGACCGGCCAGCTCCCGATCGGGTCCAGGACGCCCATCAGGAGCCGCCCATCCGGGCCAGGCCGCGGGCCAGCAGCGGCGGCAGGTCGGGCACGACGTTCTCCGGCAGCGCGCCGACCGGGAACCAGGCCAGGTCGAGAGACTCGTCGCTGCGGACCGGCTGCGCGCCCGGCGGCGCGACGGCCAGGAACGTCACGTCCAGGTGCCGGGTCGGGATGCCGAGCGAGCAGGTCACCGGGTGCGCCCCCAGGTAGATCGGGACCGGGTCCAGCCGCAGCCCGGGCATCCCGCTCTCCTCGTACGCCTCCCGGGTGGCGGTGGCCAGCACGGTGTCGTCCTCCGGCTCGATGTGGCCGCCGACCACGACCCAGGCGCCGACCCGCGGGTGCAGGGTGAGCAGCGCGTGCTCGCCGGTGGCGTCCAGCACCAGCGCGCTGGCGGTCAGGTGGCCGGGGCGGCAGGCCCGGCGGGTCGCGTCCGGCCGGGCCAGCAGGTAGGACACCAGGGCCTGGGCCAGCGACTGCTGGCTGTCGTCCGGGTCGCGCCAGCCCGACAGCAGCGCGACCGCGTCGGCGTGCGCGGCCGGGGCCGGTTCGTCCACTTCGGACAGTGCCTCCCGCCGGCCCTGCTCGACGGCCTCGTTAGTGCCCAGCCGGAACAGGTCGTCGGCCGAGGGCCGCAGCAGCGCCCGGGCGCCGCGGGGATCGTCCACAGGCGACAGTCCACGCACGACGGCCACCGGGACCGCGGTCAGCTTGCCCTTGGCCAGCTCGGCCGCGGCGGCGAGCTCGTCGGCGACCGCGACCTCGGTCATCTCCAGCCGCATCCCGTGCGTGTCGGTGCTGCCGCGCAGGTCCTCGACGGCCCGGATCCCGGCCGCGCCGATCGCGACGTCGACCACCCCGGTCCGCCAGGGCCGGCCCATCGTGTCGCTGACCACGACCGCGACGTCCACGCCGAGCTCGGCCCGCAGCGTCTCGCGCAGGGCCCGGGCCGAGGCGTCGGAATCCAGCGGCAGCAGGGCCAGCTCGCCCGGCCGGACGTTGCTGGCGTCGACGCCGGCGGCGGCGAGGACCAGGCCCTGCCGGGTCTCCACGATCTTCGTGCGGCCGCGGGCGGCGACGACCCGGACGGTCTCGCCGTCGATCGCCCGCTGCCGGGCGGCTTCCCGCCCGGCCGGGTCGGTGGGCGCGGCGACCAGCCGGCCCTCCACTTTGGACACCGCCTTGGACGTGACCACGACGACGTCGCCGCTTCCCAGCCAGGGCGCGGCGGCCGCGACCGCCTTGCCCAGGTCGTCCCCCGGCCGGAAATCGGGGAGGCCACGGACCGGAATCACCCGGAGCTCGCCACCCGTGCCGGCCGCCGCCGCCCCGGTCCCGGCGGCCGGCGAAGCCCCGGCGGTGGGCGTGGAATCCGGGCCGGGAGGATCAGACACCGGCGAGGGCCAGGGCTGCGCGCGCCATCTCGGCGGTCGCGGATTCGTCGGTCATCAGCAGCGGCACGGCCTGCACCCGGACGCCCGGCACGGTCGCGCCAGCGTCGGCCGAGTCCACCAGCCAGCCGTCCAGCACGCCGTCGGCCCAGGACCGCGAGCCGTACCAGCGCCCGACCGCCTCGGCCGAGGTCGCGACCCCGATCGCCGTCAGGCAGGCGTCGGCCATGCCCCGCACCGGCGCCCCGCCGACGATCGGCGACAACCCCACCACCTGCCCGGGGGCGGCGCGGACCGCGTCCCGGATGCCGGGGATGGCGAGCACGGTGCCGACGCTGACGACCGGGTTGCTCGGCGCGAACAGGACCACGTCCGCGGCCGCGAGCGCGTCCAGCACGCCGGGCGCGGGCTTGGCCCCGTCGACGCCGACCTGCACGAACCCGTACGCGGGGAGCGCGGCGCGATGGCGCACCCACCACTCCTGGAAGTGGATCGCGTGCCGGCCCGGGCCGTCGGGGTTGTCGACCAGCACGTGCGTCTCGACCCGGTCGTCGCTCATCGGCAGCAGCCGGACGCCGGGCTGCCAGCGGTCGCAGAGCGCCTCGGTGACCGCGGACAGCGGGTAGCCGGCGTCCAGCATCCGGGTCCGCACCAGGTGGGTGGCCAGGTCGAGGTCGCCGAGCCCGAACCAGGCCGGATCCGCGCCGTACGCGGCCAGCTCGTCCTTGACCCGCCAGCTCTCGCCCTCCCGGCCCCAGCCGCGGACCGGGTCGATGCCGCCGCCGAGGGTGTACATCACCGTGTCGAGGTCGGGGCAGATCCGCAGCCCGTGCAGGGTGACGTCGTCGCCGGTGTTGACCAGCGCGGTGATCTCCGCATCCGGCACCGCCGCGCGCACCCCGCGCAGGAACCGGGCCCCGCCGATCCCGCCCGCCACAACCACCAGCCGCACCAAGCCATCTTGCCACCGCGGCGCCCGGGCCGACCGGCACCCCCGGAACGGGCCGGGCGGGCCGGTGCGGCAGAGTGTGCCGCCGCGGCGCGACCGGGGCTGGAAGCCGGTGCCATCACCCGAACGGCGTGTCCGGCCGACACGCCGGGTGATCGGGGACGGATACAACCGAACATGATCGTGTAGCAGATCCCAGCTTGACGGTCCGGTAGCGACACGGGTGTACTTACACCGGTGTGATTCCCCGGACCAGCGGGGAGACACCGACACGGGGGGTGGGTCGAGTGGTGAGGAAGAGGCCCCGATGAGCGAGCCCATATACGACGAGGGGGCCGAGTTCCTGGATGCCTTCGGGATGCCCGAAGACCCGGGATGGCAGGAGCGCGCCCTGTGCGCGCAGACCGATCCGGAGGCGTTCTTCCCGGAGAAGGGTGGCTCGACCCGCGAGGCGAAACGGATCTGCACGACGTGCGAGGTCCGGTCCGAGTGCCTGGAGTACGCGTTGGAGCACGACGAGCGCTTCGGTATCTGGGGCGGTCTGTCGGAGCGGGAACGCCGCCGCCTCAAGCGCAGCGCGGTCTGAGTCGGTGGTAGCGGCGTCCCCGGCGCCGCTACTCGACCCAGACCAGGTAGAGCGGGCAGGGTTCCGCCCGCGGCGGTTCCCGGGTGATGACCCAGCGGTACCAGTCGTGCTCGGAGCAGATGGTGACGGCCACGTCCCCGTCGGCGTCCAGGTACGGCTCGCTGACCGCGCGCCGGTGCCGCACCGGGCCGCCCGGCTGGACCACGACGACCCGCCGCCCGGCCAGGTCCGGCACGTCGCCGGCCCGCCGCGGCGGCCGTTCGGGCGGCACGTCCGGGGTGACCAGCCGCTCGAAGACGCCGCTCGGCGGCCCGTCCGGCGGCGGCGCGGTCAGGTGCTCGCCCTGCTCGACCCAGACTCGGTCCAGCCGGTACGGCGAGGTCCGGACCGGTTCCTTGCGGATGCGCGAGCGGTACCAGTCGTGCTCGCTGACCACGTCGACGTAGACCTCGCCGTCCTCGGCCGCGTACGGCTCGCCGACCGCGCGCACGTCGTACCGGAAGGCGCCGGGGGGCTCGGCCAGCACGACCCGGCGGTCGACCAGGCGGCCCGCTCCGGCGGCCGGCAGCGGGCGCCAGCCGGAGGGCACCGTCAGGTACCACTCCGGACCGCCCACGCCTGACCATAACCCGATCGGGGTACGAGCGGGCGCGTCTCATGACCATCTGGCGGCGCCGACGACGCCCAGACGCTCAGGGGGCGCGTCCTGGCGGGCGCCCGACCGGACCGCCGTACGCGGCCGGTCGGGCGCCGGGCCCTCCGTGGTCGCTATGCCGCCAGGCGTTGGGGTGCCGCCGAGAGCGGGGTCGCCACCTCTTCCAGCGACTTCCCCTCGGCGTCGATGCCGAGGAACGTCTCGACCAGGCCGCCGGCGATCATCACCGCCGCCCCGATGAGATAGCCGATCGTCAGCATTCCGTGGTTGGTGCCGTCCCCGATGAGGTGGCCGTAGAACCACGGGCCGATCGCGCCGAAGCACTGCGCGATCGCGAAGAACAGCGCGATCGCCTGGGCCCGGATCTCCATCGGGAAGATCTCGCTCACGGTCAGGTACGCCGCGCTCGCCCCGCAGGAGGCGAAGAAGAAGATCACGACCCAGCACGCCGTCTGCGTGTACGCGTTGAGCAGGCCGGCCTGGAACAGCGCCGCCGAGATCGCCAGCAGCACCCCGGAGAGCAGGTACGTCCCGGCGATCATCTTGCGCCGCCCGATCGTGTCGAACAGCTTGCCCAGCGTCAGCGGGCCGATCAGGTTGCCGGCCGCGAACGCGATGAGGAACGCCGGCGCCCACGACTCGCTGATCCCGTACACCTTGGTCAGCACCAGGGTGTAGGTGAAGAAGATCGCGTTGTAGAGGAACGACTGGGTGATCATCAGGCTGGCGCCGAGGATCGTCCGGTTGCGGTGCGACTGGAACAGCACCTTGGCCAGGTGCAGGAAACGCACCGGCGGCTGCGGGTGGATCTCGATCGCCTTGTCGTCCGGCACGTCCTGGATCTCCTGGCCGGACCTGCGGACCTCGTCCTCGATGATCCGGATGCTCTCCTCGGCCTCCTCCTCGCGACCGTGGATGACCAGCCAGCGCGGGCTCTCCGGCAGGTGCCGCCGCAGGTTCCACACGCCGATGCCGATCACCGGGCCGGCCAGGAAGCCGAGGCGCCAGGCCAGGCCGTGGTCGAGCGTGTTGAGCAGCAGCAGCTGCAGCAGCGTGCCGAGGATCGCGCCGCCCCAGTACGTCCCGTTGATCGCGATGTCGACGCGGCCGCGGTAGCGGGCCGGCATCATCTCGTCGATCGCCGAGTTGATCGCCGCGTACTCGCCGCCGATCCCGGCGCCGGCGACGAACCGGGTCAGGTAGAGGAACGAGATGGCGAGCGCGCTGTTGCCCCAGGTCGCCGCGGTCAGGGCGTTGCCGGCGAGGTAGACGCCGAGGGTGATGATGAACAGGTTCTTGCGGCCGAGCATGTCGGAGAGCTTGCCGAAGAACAGGGCCCCGAAGACCTCACCGAGCAGGTAGACCGTCGCGATGAGGCCGACCGCGCCGGAGCTCATGCCGAGCGTGTCCTTGTCCGACAGGATCGGGCCGAGGGCACTGACGATCGTGATCTCGAGGCCGTCGAGCACCCAGGCCACGCCGAGGGCGAGGACCATACGGGTGTGGAACGGCGCCCACGAGAGCCGGTCGATGCGTGCCGGGATCAGGCTCCGGACCACGCGTTGGTCGGAGGCCGATGAGAGAGCCACCGCTGTTCCTCCTTGCTTTGGGAAAGCTTTGCATTCGCGCGTCGGAGCGACAAACGCGCTTCTTAGCCTGGCTAAATACCCACGGACAATGCGAAGAAACGAAGCGGAAACTAAGTGAAGGTGCCGGAGGTAGTGGGTAGTAACTCTTGTCGGACTCGGTGTCGAGGGAGGAATCATGGGGCTGGGCAGCTCGGTGCGGGACGCGGTGAAGGCGACCAGGGAGAGTCGCGGCGGGCAGCTCGGCGTCGGCGGCGCGCTGGTCGTCGCGATCGGGGTGCTGCTCGGCTGGCTCGCGAGCCGGCGCTCGGCGGTGCCGCCGGTCCGGGCCACCGGCGTCGCCGCCAACCTCCCCCGCGACAGCACCACCGAGTAGCGCGCGGCGCGGCGGGCCCGGCGCTGTCAGCCGAGCGGCCGGCCGGCTCGTCCGCCCGCAGGGGTGGATCGGGCGCAGGGCGTCCCGTCTCGGCGCATCGGGCGCAGGGCGCCCCGTCTCGGCGCATCGGGCGCAGGGCGCCCGTCTCGGCGCGGGCCGGGACGAGCGTCAGCCGGTGACGATGCGGCGGATCGAGATGATGTCGGTGTAGGTGCGGGCCGGCACGATCCGTACCTGGACGCCGGTGAACGGCGCCTCCACCACGTTGCCGTGGCCTATGTACATGCCCACGTGACCGGCGATCGTCGGTGTCCCGTCGGCACCGGGGATCGTGATGAGGTCGCCGGGCTGGATGTCGGCCGGGTTGGGCACCTCGACGCCGGCGTGTTGCTGGTCGCGCGCCACCCGGGGCAGCGAGACCCCGGCGTGCGCGTACGCCTGCTGCATGAGCGAGGAGCAGTCGCAGCGCCCCATCACCGAACCGAACGGGTCCTTGCAGGTCCCGCCCCACTGGTACCAGGAGCCGATCTGCGCGACCGCCCACGACATCGCGGTGTCGATGATCGCGTTGCCGGTCAGCTGCACCTCGCCCGGCTCCGGCGCCGGGATCGGCCCGACGCCGCCGCCGACCAGCCCGGGCGTGACCGACCACTCCGAGGCCAGGTCCATGATCGCCTGCACGTACGCCTGGGTCTCCGCGTACGGCGGGACGCCCTGGTACTGCAGCACCGCCCCGGGCCCGGCGTTGTACGCGGCCAGCATGTTCGCGACCCGGTCACCCGGCACCGCCGCGACCTGGTCGGAGATCGCCGCGTCGAACCGCGCCGCGGCCGGGATCGCGTCCTGGATGTCGAACGGGTCGGCCTTGCCGTCGGAGTTCTCGTCCTTGCCCCAGCTGGCCCAGGTCGCCGGCATGAACTGGGCGATGCCCTGGGCCCCGACCGGGGAGACGGCGTCGGGGCTGAAGTGGGACTCCTGGTAGAGCTGCGCCGCCAGCACGCTCTCGGTCAGGAACGGGTTGCCGGTCGCCGCCACCGACGGCTCGATCAGCGCCAGCACCTCCTGCGGCACCGGGACGCCGCCCTTGAGCGTGCCGCCGACGACCCCGGTCGCGGGCACGTCGTTGGAGGTGACGCTGCCGCCGCCGGCCAGCCCGCTGATCAGGAACGCGGCCACCAGCATGAGCGCGATCGGGATCACGACCGGCGCGCTGAGGATCAGCGCCAGCGTCCTGCGGTTGCCGCCGCCCCCGGGCGGGCCGCCGGGCGCGCGGGTGGCGCCGGACTCCGGCCGGGTGTCGACCCGGCTGGGCGCGCTCACACGTCCGCCAGCAGGCGGGAGACGAGCCAGCGGCCGTCGCTGCCACGGCTCAGCAGCAGGTTGAGCGCTCCGGTGGTCATGGTGGGACCTCCCGCGCCGGCGGTCGGGGTCACGATCTGACGGAACGCCACCCGCGCGTACGCGGTGGTGGCGGTGGGCGCCGGGGCCCCGTCCGGGACGCCGGCGGCGAGCACGTCGACCTTGACGATCGCCTTGCCGGCCAGCCATTGGGACCACTCGTAGTCGCCGCGGCGGGAGTCGGCGGTGACCGACCGGTAGACCGCGTCGGTCACGTACGGCCGGGTGCGGGCGTAGGAGTCGGTGAAGGCCTTGTCGCCGCCGGGCCGGGCGTCGTGGGTGTTGGCCGCGACGACGTACCCGACGGCGGCCGCCTTCTGCTCCGCGCTCAGCCCGTACACCGGCACCGGCCGGACGTGCGTGGGCGGTCCGGTGGTGCCGGGCAGCACGGTCGGGACCGGGCCGGTCGGCGTCGGCGCGGCCGTGGTCGGGCCAGTCGCGAGCACGTCCGGGGTCGTCTGCGGCCGGTCCCGCATCGGGCCGGCCGCGAGCGCGATGCCGACCAGCACCGGGACCGCGAGCAGGCCGATCACCCGGCGCGGTGTCCGGGTGCCCCAGTGGACCAGCCAGGACACCAGCCGCAGCAGCCGGATCACGGTCGGCCGCTCCCGCTGCGAGGCGATCTCGCCGGGTCGAAGAGGCGGTAGAGCTCGTCGTCGGCGACCTCGACCCGGACCGGGCGCAGGTAGCCGCGGGAGTCGTCCTCGGGGGACGGGCGGCCGGGCGCGCCCGCGTCGAACAGGCCCTCGTCCAGCCGCCGGTTGCTCACGCGGACCGGGCTCGGGGTGGGCCGGCGACGTGGGGCGGGCGGCGGTGGCGAGTGCACCGGCACGCTCTCGGCCGGGCTCGACGCCGCGCCCGGCGCTGCACCCGAAGCCGCTGTTCCCGGGCCGCGCGCGGCCGGGCTGGTCGGCCGGGGTTGCCGGCCACTGCCGCTGCCGCCGCCGGCCCGGGTCGCCCCGGCCGGGGCCGGTCCCCGGCTCGGGCTGCCGCCGGACACACCACTGCCGGACGAGCCGCCGCCGGATCCGCCGCCGCCGGACAGGGAACTCCCGCCGGCGGAGACCGCTGCTCCGGTCGCGGCCGCGCCGACCGGGGCCGGCCCGTCCAGCCGGGTCGAGGGAACGGAGATCGCCGCCGGTGGCCGGGACGCCACGGCGCCGGCGGACACCCGCCGCAGGACGCCGGCCGGCCCGCGGGACTCCTCCCGGGACAGCACGGCGGCGGTGCCGTCGTCCTCGATGATCGCCGCGTCCAGCCCGCGCCGCCGGCCGAAGAAGCCGCCGCCGCGCTCGTAGTAGGACCGGTCGCCCATCGCCCAGGCCAGCCGGCCGGTCGTCACCATCGTGGTGAGCTTCCGGAACGGCCTGGTCAGGTACCACATCACGACGGTGATCACGCCGACCAGCACGAGGCGCAGCCAGGACGGCAGGGCCGTGGACGGGTCGAGGATGGCGGAGTCCACCCGGATGACCAGGAGCACGGCCAGCGTGAACAGGATGCCGTTGATCACGGCCGCGGCGACGACCCGGCCGGCCGCGACCACGATGCCGCGCAGCGGGAAGAACGCGCCCGCGGTCAGCAGGGCCGGCGCGAAGATCACCGCGAACCGGACGACCAGGTACGCGGCGATGAGTATGAGCCCGCCGATGAGCAGGAACGGCGCCATCAGCAGCACGCCGACGTCGGCCAGGATCGACGCCTCCAGAGAGGCGCTGCCGTGCCCGGCCACGCACTCGTACGCCGACGGGTCGTCGTTCTTGACCTGCCCGGCCACGTCGCTGAACGTCTTCTGCTTGGCGTCGGTGACCTTGGCGCCCTGGGTCCGGGCCTGCTCGGACTCCTGCCAGTTCAGCGCCTGGGCCTGCAGCAGCGCCGCGCCGTGCTGCTGGGCCCCGACCGAATCGGGGTCGCAGAACTCGCCCATCAGCCACATGCGGTAGAGGAACGGCCCGTACAGCAGGTTGGCGACCTGGTCGCCGGGGTCGCCGCCCTCGCCGGTGATGCCGGAGGAGACCGCGCCGACGCCCTTGCTGATCACGGTGTCGGCGGCGTGCCCGGCCCGGACCGGCCAGGCGAACAAGGCGGCCGCGATCACCGTCACCAGCAGGCACCAGCCGATCGCGGTGGTCGACTCGGAGACCCGTTGCCGGGTCGCCTGGGCCATCAGCAACAGGCCGGTGAGCATCACCGCGAGCGGGAACAGCGGCGTGTAGATCGCCTTGCGCAAGCTGCTCACCAGGCTGTTCAGCAGCGGGTCGAACGCCGAGAGGTAAGTCGGGTTCAGTGCCGCCTCGGAGACGCCGGTCAGCGCCGCGACCGTGGCCTTGGCCGGGATGAACATCAGCCGGGCGGCCCAGGTCGAGATCGACCCGGACGGGTCGCGGGCGGCACCGCCGCAGCCGAGGTCGTACGTGTACCAGGACAGGCCGGCCAGGCCGTACTGCTCGAAGGGGGTGGTCTTGGCGTTCGCGGCGAACGGGTCCTCGGTGGCCGGGACCGGGTCCGGCTTGCTCATGAAGAAGCCGGAGATGCCCTGCTGGGGCGACTCCGGCGCCGGCGGCGTGGTGCAGCCGCCGACGATCGGCAACGCCGAGGCCGTGCCGGGGGCGACGAACAGGGTCGCCCCGGCCAGCGCGAACACGCTGATCACCCGCGCGGTCAGCCGCACCCAGCGCGGGCGGGTGGGCTTCTCGGGCCGCTCGAGCACTGCTCTGGCGACGGGTGGGGGAGCGTCGGGGAGGTCCGCCCGGCCGGCCAGCAGGTCGAGCGGGCGCAGCATCCTCACGCGTTCACCTTGTCGTCGGTGAAGTCCGCGTAGTCGTCCACGGTCGAGGGGTCGGCGTCGCCTTCCCCCGGCTGCCGGGCGTCGGTGTTGACCACCGCGAGCAGCCCCTCGTTGTAGGAGAGGTCGGCGACGAACCGGTCCACGTTGCCGTCCGCGTCCCGGAAGACGAACTCCCGGTAGTCCGGCGGGGTCCCGTCCGGACCGGGCTGGGACAGCGTGCCGATCGCGTGCTCGTAGCCGGCATCGGTCGGGACGCCGAGCAGCCGCAGCGCGTCCGCGGCCACCCGCTCGTCCTCGATCCGGCCGACGAAGCTGGCCGCGACGTGGTTGGCGACGTCCATGTTCAGCGTGTCCGACGGGTCCTGGGACGCGGCCAGACAGCAGACGTTGTACTTACGGGTGTCCCGGCCGACGCGCTGGAACAGCGCCCGGCCGACCGGCCACATGGCCAGGAAGTGGCACTCGTCCAGGGCCAGCACCTTGCGGACGTGCCGGGGCAGGCCGTAGACGGCGCGGGTCGCGTACCAGGACGCGAGGTGCAGGGCGGGGACGCTCATCCGCTCGGTGAACGACCAGTGCTCGCGCGGGACCGTCGGGTTCGGCAGCACCAGCCCGCTCATCGTGATCACGGTGAGGACGGCCTCGGTGTGCGGCGGCCGCGCGGCCAGCTCCTGCCCGTACGGGGTGAGCGGCGGGAAGAACAGCCGGCCCTGCCGGGTCTCGGCGGTGTCGGAGAGCAGGTCGGCCAGGGTCTGGGCGTGCATCGCGGCGCCCTCGTCCCGCAGCCGCTTGTAGCCCTCGTCGTCCTCGGCCATCGGGGTGCCGTCGAAGCGCAGCCCCGCGTACTCCCGCAGCCGCCAGGTCACGGCCCAGTAGTTGCTGGTCGGCTCGGCCCCGACCTCGCGGATCGCCCGCAGCAGCAGCGGCTCGGTGTGCGGGTTGCCGTCGATCTGGGCCGGCAGCAGCATCCGGGCGATGTCGATGGCCAGCGTCTTGCGCTCGGCGCGGGCCTCGTCCATCGCCTCGTCGTACTGCTCCTGGTTGTCGAAGTGGCCCGGCTGCGGCTCCGGGACCACGGCCCACGGCGACAGCGTGCCGGGCGGGGCCTTGGCCAGGTCGATGTGTTCGGAGAACTCCCGCAGCTCCGGCATGTCGCAGAGGGCGGCGAGCGGCCCGGACGGGTCGAGCATGACCGTACGGATCCCGCGGCGGGCGGCCTGGTAACAGATCGCGGCCTCCAGCACGGACTTGCCCGCGCCCTGCCGGCCCACGATCGGGACCAGCCCGGAGGCCTTCTTCACCTCGGTCGAGTAGTGGCTGTCGAACATCACCGGGCGCCGGACACTCGACGCGATGATCCCGATCAGCGGCCCGCGGCGGTCGCCGAGCCGGGTGCTCACCTGGGGCAGGCCGGCGGCGAAATACCGCATCGGCAGCCGTCGCCGGTACGCGGTGGATGCCACCGGCTCGCCCGGCACGAACTCCCGCACCAGGCTGGCCTGGCCCTTGGTCAGCACCGCGTCCATGTGCCGGCGCTTGTAGAGGTCGCGCACGGCCCGGACCCGCTCCATGCACTCGTTCTCGGTCCGGCCGGCCACGGCCAGCCGGTACCAGCCCTCGGTCCGGGTCGAGACGAGGTCGTCGCCGTGGCTCATCTCGTCCTCGATGCGCCGGGCGTGGTCGGCCTGCCGGGTCAGCGAGGCCGGCTCGTCGACGTCGTGGATCTGGTACTGCCGCTGCTGGTCGCGGATGCGCAGCAGGGCCTTGGTCACGCCGGTCCGGGTCGCCGTGCCGGCCAGGATGTCGACGGTCGCGGAGACCTCGACCGGGAACGGCAGCGCGTCCGTCGCCGACAGCCAGGGCCCGCGCGGGTCCGGGATGATCATCTCCGGCATCCGCCCCAGGGTGACCACCGCGACGTACGAGGTCAGCGGGTCGTGGTCGGGGCGGCGGTCGACCATCTGCACGCAGCGGCCGAGGGGTGTCGGGCGAACCACGACCCCCTCGGTGAACGCGTGCAGGTCGGTGGTCTCCCACTCCGCCGACAGCCCGGGCGGCGACATCAGGCCGCCGGGCGCGGGCAGGCCGAGGCCGACCGAGCGGTGCAGCAGCCACTCCATCCGGCGCGGGTCGGCCGGGGCGCCGCCGATGCCGGGGGAGGCGACCATCTCGCTGATCAGCTCGACGTCGCGGTCGAGGTGGGCCAGCTCGCGGTTGCCGGTCTTGCCCATCAGGCTTTCCATCATCGCGGTCAGGCGGCCCCGGGGCGCGATCTCGACGCCGAGGTAGACCTCCTTCTCCGCGGTCGCCGACGTACGCAGGTAGCGCTGCTGCGCGAGCAGGTTGTCCGACCAGGTGTTGTCCTCGGTGCCGGGCAGCGGGGACGGGGTGCGGGCGTGCAGGCCGCGGGCCCAGGCCGCCACCGGGTAGGGCCGGCTGGTGACGCGGATGCGCAGCCGCCGGCCGGCCAGCCCCGCGTACGCGATGCCGGCGGCGTCGACCATGCCGCGGCGGTCGCCGTCGGCGCGCCAGGCCCAGCGGGCGGGCGGCACCACATACCAGGCGTACGCACTGCGCTTGGTGAGGGTGATGTTGCCGGCGATCTCGCGCAGGGCTAGCGCGAGCGGCGCCGGGCGCGGCTCCTCGCGGCGGGCCATCAGCGGTCCTTCCTCGCGGGGAGCAGGATGCGCGCCTCGACGGCGGCGTGCTCGTCCCGGGCGGCGTGCTCGTCCCGGGCGGCGCGGGCGGCCCGGCGGTCCTGGGCGGGGCGGTCCTGGGTATCGTCCGCGGCCCGATGCGGCGGCCGCCGGTCCGGCTCGGCCAGCACGGGCGCCGGCTCGGCCAGCACGGGCGCCGGCTCGGCCAGTACCGGGGCCGGCTCGGCCACCGCCGCGGTCACCGGGACCGGGGGTGCGGGGGCGGGGACCGGCTCCGGGTCCGGTGCGCGGACGAACTCCCGGACGGCGTCCTCGACCGGCACCGGCACCGGCTCGTACACGTCGTGCTCGTCGACGTGGATGCTCCACGCCGGCGGGTGCTGCGCGCGCCACCCCTCGCCGGCCGGCTCCGCAGTCCGCGCCGGTTCGTCCGCCGGCACCGGCTGCACGACCTCGGCGCTCGGCTCCGGCACCTGCTCGGCCCGGGCCGCCTTCGCCGCGGCCCGGCTGCGCTGCCGCTCCCGCATCGCGAGCACCTTCGGCGGGGTGTCGCGGACGTGGATCTTGCCGGCCCGCATCAGCAGCGACCGCTCCCCGCGGCGGCGGGACTGCAGCGCCGCCCGCGCCTCCGCGTTGAACAGCGCCGGCAGCGACCGCAGCGGCCGCTCGTGGTCGACGACCAGCATGACCGCGCGGGACAGCACCACCGACAGGCCCAGCGACCAGACCACCGAGCCGAGCACGCCGGCCGGCCCGCCGCCGCCGAGCGGGATGAGGATCACCGCGGCGACCATGAAGCAGGCCAACCACGTGCCCCAGGCCACGTACCGCGCCTGGATCGGCAACGTGTACTCGTCCGGCCCGAGCCAGACGGTGTCGAACTGATAGACCTCGTCGTCCGGGCGTACGGTCAGCGCCATCGTTCTCCCTCCGCCGGCCGATCGGTGCTCGGGATCAGCCGAGGATCAGGTCGACGAACTGCTGGCCGAAGGCGAACAGCGCGCCGCCGGCCGCGATGAGAACGATCCCGAGGAAGAGGTTGACCGCGACGACGGCGTTTTCGCGGGTCCGACCCTGGTGGGCCCGAGACATGATGACCACGGCCGCGAAGGCGAACAGCAGTGGGATGATGTACTTCACGATCCACGCCACTACGCCGGTCGTGTTGATCGTAGGCTCGGCGGCCAGGACGTGGACGGCTAGATGCTGCACGCCCAGTGCTCCCTTCGGCGGTAACGCGACGCTGCGACGACACTACGGCACGTGCTGGGATCTCGTGAGAGGAAGTCTAATGCGACTTTCCTATGACGCCGGCCGAGTGACGGTGTCCACGAGACTGCCGTACCGTCCCGGACCGGCACGTATCACTGGCGAGAATACGCGCTCGTGACGCCGGGGACGACGGCGAAGCCCGGACCAGGGTTTTGCTGCACTTATACTACTTTTGGCGGCTGGTACGCCGTTGTCGCACCGGTACCGGTGCGGTGACGGTGCCCGAGCGAAGACCTCGTCGCGGGCGCCGGCCCCGAGCGGGGGAGGAGTGGACGCCGGATGGGGTCCGACACGGGGGATCCGCACCAGGTTGAGCCGCGGCGACGCAATCGCACCAGCCCGGATCGGGTGCAGCGCAGTTTCTACCTGTCCCGGGAGCTGGTCGATCGGGCCCGCGCCGCAGTTCAGGCGACGTCCCGGCAACCGGGGGAGGCGTACAACCTGAGCGAGTTGGCGGGTCGGGTGCTGTCGGCCGAGGTGCGCCGGTTGGAGGAGCGCTACAACGCCGGACAGCCGTTCCCGCCGGTCGACTCGGTGCCGCCCGGGCCCGGGCCGGCGGGCGTCGAGCGGATCCGTAACGGGGTCACGGTGCCGCGCCGGCGGGAGGCCTGATCCTTCTCAGTGGCAGTCGCAGTTGCCGGTGCGGTGGACGGCGACCCAGTCCGCGTACTCCGCCGGGTCGTCCTCGTACGCGTCGAGGGCGTTGACGACGATGCTCGAGACGACCTTGAGCACGTCCACCGACGGGCTGGTCCAGACCTCGTCCAGGACCTGCTCGTTGATCGCCAGCGCGTCGTAGACGGCAGCCTGGCGGGGGTCCTCGGGGCGGCCGCGGCGGCTGCGGGTGCCGGCCTGGCGGGACGCGGCGCGCTGGGACTCACCGGGGTCGGGGCCGGTCGCGCCGGGTCCCGGCGGCGGTTGCGGCTGCCCGTACGGGTGGCCGAACGGCTCGTCGCGGCGCCGCGGCTCGTCGCGGGGCCCCCTTTGGGGCTGGTTCGGCTGGTCCGGGACCGCGCGGAGCGGCTCGGCCGCCCATGGCGGGCGGACGGAGGCGCCGCGCTCGGGCGTCGCGACGTCAGGGGCACCGCCGACCTGCGCCGGATCGTCGAACTGCGCCGCCAACTGCCCGAACCGCGCCGCCCACTCGTCCTCCGCCGCCCCCTCCGAACCCAGCCCCCCCTGCTCCCGCGAACCCGCCGGCCCTTGCTGGACCGGCGGGCCTTGCTGGACCGGCGGGCCTTGCTGGACCGGCGGCCCTTGCTGGACCGGCGGGTCTTGCTGGAAGGGCGGGCCTTGCTGGAAGGGCGGGCTCTGCTGGAAGGGCGGGCCTTGCTGGAAGGGCGGGCTCTGCTGGACCGGCGGGCCTTGCTGGAAGGGCGGGCTCTGCTGGACCGGCGGGCCTTGCTGGACG